>JAHIKR010000106.1 GCA_018897415.1 Pseudomonadota bacterium | reverse complement strand
TTTCCCGGGGATACAGGGGGGACCACTGATGCATGTCATTGCGGCCAAAGCGGTTGCCTTTAAGGAAGCTCTTGCCGAATCTTTCAGGACATATCAGATTAATGTAGTAAAAAATGCAAATGCCCTTGCAGAAAATTTGATTAAAAACGGTGTAAAGCTTATATCTGACGGTACGGATAACCACATGGTGCTTGCGGATTTAAGAGATCTTAACATCACTGGAAAAGATGCTGAAGAAGCATTGGGCCGAGCGGGTATTACAGTCAACAAAAATTCTATACCTTTTGAAAAGTTAGGTCCTGTTGTAACAAGTGGTATAAGAGTAGGTACACCTACTATAACCACAAGAGGTATGAAAGAACCTGAGATGGAAATTATTGCGGAAATTATAGTTGATGTACTGAAAAATCATAATAATGACAAGGTAATTGGTACTGCCAGGCAGAAGGCCAGCGAGCTTTGTAGCGCCTTTCCGATTAATTAACAGGTTGCAGAACAATGCTTTATAGCTTATAGATAGAAAATTAGTAACTTCCGGATAAAATAATAAATAATAAAATGTCAAATAATGATACGCGTCCATCTTGGGAGACCTATTTTATGGATATTGCCCGCCTTGTGGCAAAACGCTCAACATGTCTCAGGCGGAGCGTAGGAGCTGTTCTTGTAAAGGATAAGAGGATTCTATCAACTGGATATAACGGAGCACCTTCCGGCCTTAAACACTGTCTTGATATTGGCTGTCTTCGTGAAGAATTGAATATTGCATCTGGTGAGAGACATGAACTCTGTCGTGGTATCCATGCAGAGCAAAATTCTATTATTCAGGCTGCATTACATGGCGTCTCCATAAAAGATGCAACGCTTTTCTGTACTAATCAGCCATGTTCTATATGCGCCAAAATAATTATAAATGCCGGCATAAAAAAAGTTTGTTATCATTCGGGATATGCAGATGCTATGTCAATAGAGATGTTTAAAGAAGCAGGTGTTAAACTAATAAAACTTGGGAACCATTAAATACAGAGGAAATTCATGAAGTGTCCATTTTGCGGAGAAATAAATAATAAGGTAATTGATTCCAGGTTAAGCAGGGATGGTAATGTAATCCGAAGGCGAAGGGAATGTATTGACTGCAGCAGGCGATTTACTTCATACGAACATATTGAAGAAATTCCTATTATGATTATCAAGAAGGATGGGCGTCGAGAGGTTTTCAACCGTGAGAAGGTAGGCGCGGGCATGAAGAGAGCCTGCGAAAAACGTAACATTAGTATTAATGTCATTGAGGAGTTTATCGAGGATCTGGAGCGAGATCTCAGAGAAACTGGGGAAAAAGAAATCCCTTCATCAACTATCGGCGAAAGAGTTATGGCAAAGCTCCATGAAATAGATGATGTTGCATATGTTAGGTTTGCATCGGTTTATAGAGAATTCAAGGACGTAAATGATTTTGTTTCTGAACTGAAGAACCTTCTCAGTAAACAATAATGCAGAACTCGTAAATCTTTGCTAATTAAGGGGTGATTTATTGGACCAAATGTCCAATTTTTATCAGATCTGTTATGAATAAAGGACTTGAAGACCATATAAAAATCATTTTTAACGAGGTCTGTAATTATTAATATGGACGATAAGTATTTCATGAAAATGGCACTTGACCTTGCCAAGAAGGGACTGGGCTTTACATCACCAAACCCTATGGTTGGAGCGGTTGTTGTTAAAGATGGAAGGGTTGTTGGTAAAGGATTTCATGAGGCTGTTGGTGGAGCTCACGCAGAAGTCAACGCCATTGATGATGCAAAAACCCTGACGGAAGGGGGAGTTCTTTATGTTACACTTGAGCCCTGCAATCATATGGGCCGTACGCCACCATGTACTTTAAAAATTATAGAGGCCGGCATAAAGAGAGTCGTTGTTGCAATGAAAGATCCCAACTCCGATGTTAAGGGAGGCGGCATAGATTATTTAAAAAACAAAGGTATAGATGTTACTATTGGAATTTGTGAGGATGAAGCAAAAAGACTTAATGAGGCTTTTATAAAATACGTCGAAACTGGACTTCCGTTTGTAACTTTAAAATGTGCTGCTACTTTGGATGGGCGTATTGCAACAAGAACAGGTAATGCCAGATGGGTTTCAGGTGAAGAATCTAGAAGATATGTGCACAAAATTCGTCATGCTGTAGATGCAATTATGGTTGGGGTAAATACCGTGAAGGTTGACGATCCAAGCTTGACAAGTCGTTTAGACAATATGAATGGTTTGGACCCCGTAAGAATAATACTTGATACCAACCTTTCTATATCTGAGGAAGCTAGGGTATTGCAGCTTGATTCTGATTCTGATTCTGATACAATTATAATAACTTGCAATTCTGTTTCAGAAAATAAAAAAAGAAGGATAGAAAAAAAAGGCGTCAAAGTTATTGAAGCTCCGGTGAAGGACGGCCTTATAGATCTTGCTTCACTTATGGTACAACTCGGAACTTTGGAGATAACAAGTCTGCTGATTGAAGGCGGAAGCAGGGTTAATGCCTCTGCGCTTTCGGCGGGAATAGTTGATAAGGTGATATTTTTTTATGCTCCAAAAATTTTAGGCGGAGATGATGGTATCCCCATGTGTATGGGGCCTGGACCTGATTTAATGAAGCATTGCATTCCAGTTAAAAATATAAATGTTTACCGTTTTGGTGATGATATAATGATCGAAGGATATATTAAATAGTGCCTGAACGAAAACTGCTATTTTTCCCAATTTCTGCGTCAGGCTCAAATTTTAATCCTCAAAATACTCAATGTATTCCTGTGGTTAAAATTTTCGCCTTCCTTGAACTTGGAAAAACTATCTAGTTTTCGTTCGGGCACTAAATAACGGATGTATATATGTTTACAGGGATAATAGAAGGCCTTGGCACCGTAACAAAGATTCGTTCCTCAGGCCAGGGTAAGCGTTTAACGATTGAGGCTGATTACCCTCTTGATCAAACCAAAATAGGAGACAGCATTGCACTTAGCGGTGCCTGTCTTACAGCTGTTGTGATTGACGGAAAAAGTTTTGAGGTTGATGTGTCGCCTGAGACCCTTTCCAAAACAACATTTGGCAGAGCAAAGATCGGAGATCGGGTTAATCTTGAGCGTGCACTCCGCCTCTCCGATCGTATAGACGGCCACCTTGTTTCAGGACATATAGATGGAATAGGCTCAGTAAAGAATATAAAGACATTAGGGAATGCCATAATAATTACTTTTGAGGTGGCTGAATCCTTATCTCGCTATATGATCAGAAAGGGCTCTGTCGCAGTAGATGGTATCAGTCTTACCATAAATAATTGCGATAAGATTAGTTTTGAGGTGAGTATAATTCCTCATACTGCAAAGCTGACCAATATAGGCCTTAAAAAGATCGGAGATCATGTTAATATTGAAACAGACATGATAGGGAAATATGTTGAACGATTTATAAGAAATGTTGGTGATGAAGAACAAAAAACGAGAAAATCGTCTATTGATAAGCAATTTCTTGCGGAATCCGGTTTTCTTTAGATAAATAATAACTCAATTTTCGCACCCACTAATTCCTATGAACCTTCTCCGGCAGGGCAGGTATTAGATAATTTTTTTAAAAGAGCAAAATAATATGATTGATATTCTAAACCACTATATCTTGGAATTTGACCAGGACAGGCACATAGAAGGTTTTTCACCAGGGATAAAATGCCGTGCATGTCTCGCTCCTTACAAACTGAGTGGGTATGGTGCCGTTGCC
>JAHIKR010000105.1 GCA_018897415.1 Pseudomonadota bacterium | reverse complement strand
TGATTTTGTGGTGCTTTATTTTTTTATATTCTGCAAGCATTTTAAGCAGGGCTTCTCTTCCAAGCTGAATGTCCTGCCCGTCAAGATTGCTCAGGGTGTTTGACTGGCGTATTAGATTGTAACCATCAATAATTATATGAAGGGACATAATACTTATAAGTTGTCGGTATATAGCATCTGATTTACCAACTAGTGCCTGAACGGAAAGTCATGTTCAGGCAAAATACGAATATCGAAATCCGAAACTCGAAACAAATCCGAATACCAAATCAGAAAATGACCAAAACTAAGTAATTGGAAATCAGTGGTTTTTGTTATTGGAGCATTTGTATTTTTGTCATTGTTTCGTATTTCGTGCTTCGTATTTCGAATTTCTGGCCTAAAAATAGAAGGTTTTCGGTCAGCCACTATCTTTTATAACTGTTTTAAAAGGTCTATAAGGCGATCAAGATCGTCGTTATTATAAAATTCGATTAAAATTTTCCCTTTTTTTCCGTGTCTTTTGATCTGAGTTTTGGCGCCAAGATGGCGGGAAAGATCATCCGCCAGACTTGAAAGGTATATTTGTTCTGAATCAGGTGGAGATTTCCGGGGCTTTTTCTTTTCTGATTTCAAACGGTTGATCAAATTTTCTGTTTCTCTGACCGAAAGTTTTTTTGAAACAACTGTCCTCCAAGCTGCAATTTGCTGTGCTGATGTATCAGTACCTAGCAGAGCCCTTGCATGCCCCATACCAAGGGTATTATCCAGGATACTTGCCTTTATTTGTTCGGGCAGCTGTCTTAGACGAAGTAAATTTGCAACAGCAGGTCTGCTTTTTCCTACCCGCTTTGCCACCTGCTCCTGAGTGAGATTAAATTCCGCAATAAGTTGATGGAAGGCCTCTGCTTCTTCCAGAGGATTGAGATCTTCTCGTTGTATGTTTTCAACAATGGACATCTCCAGAAGATCTGAGTCCGTGATATTTTTTATAAAAGCGGGCACATGGGTGAGTCCGGCCATTTTGGCTGCGCGAAACCGCCTTTCACCGGCTACCAGCTCATAACCGCTTCCGTCCTTTCTAAGCAAAAGAGGCTGTATGATTCCTTGTGCTTTAATTGAGCTGCAAAGCTCTTCAAGCTCCTCTTGAGAAAAAATCATACGGGGTTGATACCTGTTAGGGTGAATCAGATTTATATTGCATTGAAAATAATCAACCTGGTCGCTTTCAAAAGGTCTAAAATCAGGAATAAGGGCATCAAGGCCTCTTCCAAGTGCCATTTTTTTCCTTTTTTTTATATTTGAACTGGATTCTTTTTTTGGTTTTGCTTTAGGCATATTGCGATGTTAACCCCTTATAGAGATTTTTGATGAACTCGTAAAAAATCGAGATTTTTACGAAGCCGTCAATTTTTCATTATTTCTTTTGCCAAATCAAAGTAACTTCTTGCTCCTGTAGAAGCGGCATCGTATAGCAATATAGGTTTTCCAAAACTTGGAGCTTCTCCCAGTCGTACATTTCTGGGAATAATGGTTTTGAAAACAAGATTCTTGAAATATTTCTCTGCATCTTCGGCTACTTGATGCGACAGGTTAGTTCTTTTATCAAACATGGTTAAAAGAATGCCGGCAATTTTAAGATTCGGATTCAGACTGCGCTTTATAAGCTTTACTGTTTGCAGAAGCTGGCCAAGCCCTTCCAAAGCATAAAATTCACACTGAAGTGGAATCAGCATCGAATCAGCCGCTGTTAGGGCGTTTAATGTCAGAAGGCTTAAAGAAGGCGGGCAGTCTATTATTATATAATCAAATGAGTTATTCAGTTGACCAAGCACTTTCTTTAATGCGGTTCCGCGTTCAGGGTTTGACATCATTTCCACTTCAAAACCTATGAGTTCAACTCTCGATGGAATAACTTTTAGGCTTTCTATTTCGCTGTCCATAATAAGACTCTTGGTCGCAATTTCTCCAATCATTCCATGGTATAAGCTTTTGGAAATACTGGTTTTATTGATGCCTATTCCTGTGGTGGCGTTTCCCTGGGGATCACAATCAACGAGAAGGGTCTTTTTTTCTGAAACAGCTAATGCGGCAGATAGGTTGATAGCTGTAGTAGTTTTCCCTACACCGCCTTTCTGGTTTGTTATGCATATGATTTGTGACATAAAGAATTCCTAACACAAAACTTGTTATTTGAAAAGGATATATAATATGTTATGTTTTATCATCAGCGGGCTTATCCGATTTTTATTAACAAATTACAATAAAATATACATATGAAATTTTATAAAAAAATATTCGTTATATTTTCCGCTTTGATTTTATTAGCCGATATATGTTGCCCAAGATCGGCTATATGCATTTCAGTTAAAAAGGAAGAAGAAATGGGGCGTGAGTTTATGAGGGTTGTTTTAGAACACTTTAAACTCATTGAAGACCCTTTTATTGTTAATTATGTTAATAAAATAGGCAATAAGATTGTTTCCGCTCTTCCTCCGCAGCCTTTCAACTACCGCTTTTATATCATAAAGGAAGATGTTTACAATGCTTTTGCGAGTCCTGCAGGTAATATTTTTATAAACAGCGGGCTTTTTGAGGCAATGGAAAATGAGGAAGAACTTGCAGGAATATTATCCCACGAAATAGCTCACGTTGTATGCCGCCATATTTCACAACGTATTGAAAGACAATCAAAAATTGGGCTTATAACACTTGCAGGTATAGCTGCAGGGATATTCCTTGGATTAGAAGGAGCAGGAACGGCATCCAGCGCATTGACATTAGGGTCTGTTGCTGCAGGGCAATCAATTTCTCTTGCATACAGCCGTGAGGATGAAATGCAGGCCGATCAGATAGGTTTAAAATGCCTTAACAAATCGGGATACAGCGGTTCAGGTTTGTTGACAATGCTGAAGAAGATCAGGAGTAAACAGTGGTTCGGCCCTGAACAGATTCCGACCTATT
>JAHIKR010000104.1 GCA_018897415.1 Pseudomonadota bacterium | reverse complement strand
CGACACACCATTTGTCTTTGTTATCAGACCGTTTTGCACTATATGTATATTTTTTCACTGAATTACACTCCTGTTTGTAAATAAAAAAAAATTAATAAATATTTTATTAAGTAATGTCAAGGAAAAAACAATTATTTTTATCAGAAACCAAATTATTGACTATTGATTGATGAATTCGTAAAAAAAGGAAATTCTTATACTATTAAATTAGTTGTGAGAGGATAAGTTATGCCTTCTATGTTAACACTGAATCTGCGCTTTGGATTGGCAGAAGATGGGTCGAATGGCTGGGATTACCGAAAAGATTGCTTTCCTTCATTTTTTGAAAAACATCGCAAAGATTTCATAGGCTTACAGGAGGCAAATGATTTCCAAACGGATTTTATAGATAATATCCTTATTGACTATAATTTTATCGGCAAAAGGAGCCCTGCGCCATCTTTTTGGCAAAATAATATTATCTTTTATAAAAAAACTTGGGAATGCATTTATTCTGAACACTTTTTTCTAAGTCCAACGCCTATGATACCAAGCCGTTCGCGGGATAGCCGATGGCCAAGGCAATGTACAGTGGGAATGTTCAAAAATAATGGTCGCAAATTGATTTGTGTAAATACCCACTTTGATTTTGATGCTTCGGTGCAGGTTGAAAGCGCTAAAATAATATTAAAGCGGCTGGCACAGTTACCATCTGAATTGCCGGCTATAATGGTAGGAGACTTTAATGCCAAGCCATCATCTCCCGCTCATATGGTATTTACTGGAAAGGAAGTGCAATTAAAAGGTGAAGATATAAAGGGGCCTTTTTTTAAAAATACCTTTAGTAAACCCTTCCCCGGCACACACCATGGTTTTACCGGGAATATAAATGGAGATCACATCGATTGGATCTTATATCGTGGCGAAATCGTTCCAGAAAATTGCAAGGTGATTCATGATACTTTTGACGGCGTTTATATCTCAGATCATTTTCCGCTTTGTGCTTCATTTAAGTGGAAAGAAAGCAATTAGTCGCTCAACTTTGGTCTAAATTTTGTGCTTCGGATTTCCGGTTTGTCTGGGTTGGGATAAAGGTAGATTTTCTGATGATTTGTTTGAGTCATGAATTTTGTTGCAAGTTACTTCTGCATTTAAAATTCCTCCGGCTTCAACAACAAGGTCTTTACATATGACTTTTCCTGAACAGTTGCCGGTTGAAAGTATAATTAGCTCATCTGCGTCCTTTATTTCTCCTACAAATATTCCGCCTATCGTTATGCTGGCAGCCTTAGTATCTGCGTAAACAGCACCTTCTTTGGCAATAGTAACAATATCACCAAGAAGAATTCCTTTAACAGTTCCCTTAATTACCAGCCTTCCTTTGCAAGAAAACGTACCATCAACAATAGCTCCCTGATCGATTATGGAGATGTTTTTAGATTTGATTCCCACCACCAGCTCCTAACAAATTAATTATTTGAATCGGGCTGTTCCAGATCAATGAACAATTTTCCTACTGTCTTATCCTCACAGGTGACAACAACTTGATAAGTCCTTCCTTTTTTGTCCATAGAATAACGTTTCCAAAGATCTTCCGCAGTATTAACGATATATCCTCTGTCTTCTCCTGTATTATTTTGCTTATTGCCCACATATCCCTTTAGGTTTACGACCATATCTGAGGGGTCTCCCATGCCGGTAATTACATCAACAATTTCAAATGTATCACCAATTATAAGCTTTAGACGATCATAGTTTTGGCATATTTGTTCATTGTTATTAATCTTTACTTTGTAAGATAGAAAAGAAGAGCTAACGGCAGGAGCATCTGAAACAGAAATTTCCTGCGAAGAGCCGTCTCGACTATCGTTGAGCGCGAGATAAACACTTCCGCAAGGATAGTAATCTTTTCTTACAATTATTCTAGTTGGTCCTTTTATCTTTATTTCCTTTCTTATATCATTAATTGTTCCATAGTCAATGATATCTGCGCTGAGACCTCGTTCATAATTGGACTCGATATGAGATACAGTAACGCTATCACCTGAATTTACATATAATGTCTGCTGATTTTTGACGGCTATAGGCAAGGCATTGTTTACGGAGATTATAAGATATTTAAGTTCAGGATCATCAAGATTGATTCCGGGTGTTTCAGGAACAATGCCAAACAATTCCATAAAGGCATTTATTGCAAGATTATGATGTCGAACTTTCAATTCCAATTGAAGTAATTTATTTGTTTCAATTCCAAAAGCAGGAATTCCACATGTGTATAAAGCATAAAATGTGGCGGACTTTCGCTGTTCCTTATGCGGAGAGCTTTTTTCGACTGTTTTGTGATTGTTAAAGCGAAAGCGATATTGAGGATTCTCAATATGTTTATTTATCTGTTCGCAAACAGATCTCGCCATATCACCAAGTTTAAGGACTTTTCCTGTTTCAGGATTAACATATGATTCGCAATCAGCAATAATGGATTGCCCATATTTCTTTGGATTTCTATCAGGCCCTTCCCATTTTTCAGAAAAGAATCCTGATCCGTCATGCAGATTAAGCAGACAATTACTTTCAGCCATCAGTTTTTTTAATATTGTGACAATTTTAGTTTCATAGTTGCTTTTGTAATCATCAGCGAACTTTCTATTCATATCTTCATTTATCTTACGACGGTTTAAGACAATAGATTGAAAATTTGCCCTTGGTACAACAATTAGATTCCCTTTTGCAAGACTGATATCAGCATAATGATCTGCGGAGAGGAAGCCGCCTGGCTCGTTTCCCTGTATCCCGCCTATGAGAAGCAGTGTATTACCCGGTTCTTTGCCATAAATCCTGTAAACATTGAGTTCATAGTCTGTATCTTCAAAAAAGATGGAATGAATTCTTTTTTTTGCATGGGTTGCATGGGCAGAGTCTGGAAGGATAAAAGATAGTATAATAAATAAAACTGAAGATATAATGCTGCAGTATTTATAAAACAGGGTGTTTTTAATTTTCTGTAAATACATATTTGCCTCTTAAAAATCTGTTTATATCAGATTGCGTGTCCAAATTATAGACCTTTGATTAAAACTGGAAAGTCTTTTTCCAGAAGCAACTCTCCTTTTTTTGAAAATACAAATACTGTAGCTTTTTTAAATCGATTTGGGTTAGTTGGTTCTGTAACCTTAAATTTTATTTTTCTAAAATTGGAAATTAAGAAAACCTGCCCCGCCTTTTCTGAGGGTTTACCTTCAATCAGATTGTCAGATGGTAATGTTAACCATTCGTTCTGATTGACTTCGTTATCTTTTAATATAACTACTGTATAACCAGCGATTTTTGTATTTAAGTCTGTGTTTTTTATTATATATTGAACGCTCAATATCTTTTTGTCTTTTTCGTAATAAACATCGAAATTATTAACGCTAACAATAGCAGGTTTTTCATATGGCTGTTTTTGGGAGAGCCGAACATTTTGTTTGTCATCAGCAGCATTTAACTCGTTTTTATCAGGAGTGCTTTTCTCTGTGTAATCATTTAATGGTTTTTCAGGTTTACTTTCGTGCTTATTGGCATAATTTGCATTGACTTTAGATTCCGAGATTACAAGACGAGCCATTAAAATATCATTTTCATTTCTTAATGTTCTTACTTTTTTCTTAGAAGTACTCAGAATATCTTGAAGTTTATTATTATCGTTTAGAGTGCTATTGTAGAGAAGAAAAAATATAACGGCAGCAATGATGGCAACAAAAAGCATGGAAGCAGATATAATCACAGCTTCTTTAAATCTGCTGAAAGATATTACTTTTCCATGATCGTCAACCAATAAAATAGTCCATTGCCTGGCTTTTTTAAAGGGACAGCTTTCCATGGCCGATGTTTTTACAGCTATTCCGAGATTTCCCGGTAAATTTTCCATAAACCTTTCTCACGTAATAACTCAAGCCTTTTTGAACTGACAGATCTGTATCCGCTCGATACATAAGTCTGAGTAAAGTAAGCTTTAATTTTATTTCGGTCTTTTTTAATAACCAGATTATCTATAGAAACCTGGATAAGGTCGTATTTTTTATTCAAGCGTTTTTTGTAGTTGAGCCAGTTTTGCAGGGTCGCCCCTCCCTGCGAGATAAAATTTTTTGCATAACAGTTGCCATATTGTTTAATATCTTTGGCAGACCAGGCTTTTACCCACGTGTTTATCAAATCTTCAATATTTCGTTCATAATCATACTTATTTTTGAGTTTTCTGAATTCCGCAATTAATATTTTTCCCTGTTCTTTATTGTCTGACATTTGAATGTTTGAAATAGTCAGATATTCTTCACCGACAATTCTTAATTGATTCCCTCTTTCAATGATAAAGAACTTTTTTGTACCCAAGGGCAAGTCCGATTCAGAAGTTTTTACTATCTGGTCAATCAAGACAACATAAATTCCTTTATGTATGGAAACTACAGGCTCTTTAATCTCAATAGAGAAAGCTGTATTAGATGGCTGAATTTTTTTTCTTAACTTATTCCATTCTGGCCACCAAGAGATCTCAGGCAAATATTCATGATCATAAAAGTTCAAATACTCATGATATGTCCCATTTTGAAGTGCCTTATTCCAATTAAAAAGAAAGTTAGAGATAGATTCAGCAATTTTTTTATCTGAATCACCCGTAACATAGGAAATTTTATCAATAATTATAATTGGTGTTCTGTTCAGGGTAATATATTTTGACAGTTTTTCTATATTAGAATTATCTAAAGCAACGCATCCATTTGAATCCCTATCTTTTAAAGGTTTGTTTGTTCCATGCATCCAAATTGAATGCCCATCCCGGCTTGCGATACGATCGAGGATGTTTGGATAATCTGTAGAAAAGGCTCTTGTCCCGTATATAGGAGCAAGATCTATTTTTTTATACTCTTTGGTAAAAAAATAGACTCCTTCAGGTGTTTTCTTGTCTCCGGAAACCGATTTTGCTCCAGGCACTTCACCGGTTGAACACTTAAACCCATTGATTTCTTTATACATTTTTCCATCATATTTGTACAGAAATAAGTGCTGAGTACTTTTTTCAACCACTATTGCATATTCACTACCTTTTTCGTTGCATGATGAAATAAGCATGGCCGGTCTAAGTTCTGCATCGGCCTCCTGACTATGTGGTGCTGCAGAAACCGGCTTTATGATCAGCAAGATGAACAACAAAGACCATAAGTTACATATATTACGAGCCAAAGCTACCTCCTTAATAAATTTACTATGATAGTATCACCTTTTTCAGCTTTAAGATATTTTTTTGCACTGCCGCAATTAATAGCTATTTCGAGATATCCACGGCTGCCAATAATAATAAGCGGACTGTTGAACTCGCTGTTTTCATAGCTTTTTGATAAACCGACGATTTTGCTATCACCTATCCTGATTTCAGGTTTTTCCCCGGCCTCTGGTTTGCAAAAATTTTTTAGGCAATTAGAATCTATATTTGTAATCAAGTTGCCAAAGCGGTCGATAGATACAATTGACCCAATAAGTTCGCCTTTATCTGAAATTCTTGGTTCCGGGATACTCAATTTTACCAGGTCGTTTTTAGTTATCGGTGTCCCTATCTGATTTATTTCAACTCCAGATGATATATGGGCGCTTACTGGAGCAAAAATATCACGCCCATGAAAAGTCTGGCTTACAGATTTAAGAAAGAATTTTTTATTATCAACTCTAATTATTTTGTCAATATTCCCTTCTTTAATAAGCAGTGTTAAGATACCGTTGTCAGGTGCAAGAAAAATGTGTCCTGCCATTTCAATGGCCATTATTGCTCTGCTTCCCCCGACTCCCGAGTCTACAACGGTAACATGCACAGTACCTTTTGGGAAGAATTTGTATGAAGACTTTATTGTGAAGGCAGCTTGAATTATATCGTGGGGATCAATATTGTGTGTTATGTCGATAATCATGGCGGATGGGTTGACAGAAAGAATAACGCCCTTCATTGTACCTACATATTCATCATTTAATCCAAAATCAGTAAGTAGAGTAATTATAGACATAGCCGAATGTTAGTCATTATTTATTTGTAAATCCAAGATGTCGGTAAGCTTTTTCTGACGCCTTTCTGCCAGAAGAGGTTCTTATAATCATTCCAATTTTTAAAAGATACGGTTCAACAACGTCCACAAGCGTATCTGTCTCTTCCAAAAGTGTTGCAGCTATTGCTTCAATTCCAACGGGCCCGCCATTGTAAAACTCAATTATTGTTTTCATATAACGACGGTCAAGATCAGTAAGCCCTTTCTCATCGACTCCCTCCAAACGCAGCGCTGCCTCCACAGTATTTTCTGTAATTTTACCATCTGACCGAACTTGTGTATAATCTCTTACCCTCTTTAATAAACGGTTTGCAATCCTTGGAGTTCCTCTTGAACGTCTTGAAAGCTCAACAGAGCCTTTATTGTCTATAGGAACATTAAGCAAGGCGGCAGAACGTTTGGTGATTTTTACCAGATCGTTCTCGCTATAAAAATCAAAACTCCTGAAAATACCGAACCGATCCCTAAGTGGTGCGGATAACAGTCCTACTCTTGTGGTTGAGCCGATTACGGCAAACCGTTTCAGACGATATCTGTGACTTCTGGCATGTATTCCTTTGTCAAAAACAAAGTCAACGGCAAAATCCTCCATGGCCGGATAAAGGAATTCCTCTACAACTTTTGGCATTCTATGTATTTCATCTATAAACAGAATATTTCCATCCTCTAAATTAGTTAGAATACCTATTAGGTCTCCGCCTTTTTCAAGCGCAGGCCCGGAAGTAACAGTCAGATTACTTCCCATCTCATTGGCAATAATATGCGCAAGTGTGGTTTTACCAAGGCCGGGCGGCCCATGAAAAAGTACATGGTCAATCGGTTCGTCACGCTTTATGGCTGCTTCAATTGCAATTTTGAGAGTTTCAACTACTTCGACCTGTCCAACATAATCAGCCAAATATTCAGGGCGCAAAGACTTAATTTCAGGTTCTTCATCGGCGGGCAGACTTGCCCCCGTGAGTATGTCCTGTTTATCTGAAGAATATTTCAGGATATCATCATTCATGAGGTTTTTGTACTACGATAGACTTCTTCAAAGAGTTCTTCAAATGTAGAAATTGATCTGTTGCGTTTTACTGCTTCAGCAATCATACGTTTTGCATCGTTGCCCTTGTGGCCAAGCTGAGAAACCAGCACATTAAATACTTTTATTGAAATGTCTTCAATGGCCTGTATTTCTTTGGGCTCATCCTTGGTAATTAAAGCGAATTTATCCACCTTTCCTTTAAGCGTGGCAATAATTTTCTGGGCTGTTCTTGTCCCAATTCCTTTTAAGCGTTTAAGGTTAGCCACATCTTTTAACTCTATAGCTTTTGCAATTTCACTAACGGGGATATTTAGTGCTTTAACCGCTTTAAGGGGGCCAATATCTTCAACGGAAATAAAATGCTGAAAAAATTCTTTTTCAATTTCTAGATTAAAACCAATTAAAACAGGTTTTGGCTGTCGTTCAGTCTGGTGATAGTAGATATAAAGGGATATTTCTTCTCCTTCCAGCTTTGTTTTAAGGGTATCCATTACAATTGCAGGTAGCAGAACTTCATATCCTATTTGATTAGCAAGAATAATTATCCGCTCATCTTCTTTTTTTAATAATTTCCCTTCAATATAACCTATCACAGCAACTCCGTTTTGCTCCAGAGAACGCAGGGTCTATATTACTCAAGTTTCGCACCCCTCTATGCAATAAAAGCTTTAAAGGGCAGGTATTAGATAATTTTTTAAAAAGCAAAATATGTTCACTCTGGCTTTGGCAACGGCACCCCGCCCGCCTCGCCTGAGCGAGAGCGATGGCGGGCAGGCATACCCACCCCGCCTG
>JAHIKR010000103.1 GCA_018897415.1 Pseudomonadota bacterium | reverse complement strand
TGGGAAATTCGTCGAATTCTTTGGACCCGGCGTTAATGCCTTAAGCTTGGAAGATCGCGCTACTATAGCAAATATGGCTCCTGAATACGGTGCAACAATGGGGTTTTTCCCTGTGGATGACGAAACAATAAACTACCTTCGCTTAACCGGCCGCTCTGAAAAAGTTATTGCACTCATAGAAAGCTATTGTAAAGAACAGGGGCTTTTCAGAACAGAAACAATGGAAGATCCGATTTTTAACGATACAGTCCAACTTGATATGAGCAAAATAGAGCCAAGCATGGCAGGCCCAAGACGACCCCAAGAAAGGGTTCCTCTCTCTAAAATTAAAAAGACTTTTATTAACGAATTTAAGGAAGCATCTTCAACTGACAGATCGTCACTCAGCCACGGGTCAGTTGTGATTGCATCAATCACAAGCTGTACCAATACATCGAATCCAAATGTCCTGATTGGCGCCGGACTCCTGGCCAAAAAAGCCGTTGAACGGGGACTATCAGTAAAACCATGGGTCAAAACCAGCTTTGCTCCAGGATCAAAAGCTGTAATCAATTATCTGGAAGCAGCAGAGCTTATGCCGTATCTTGAGGCTTTAAAGTTCCATCTTGTGGCATATGGATGTACTACCTGTATTGGAAACAGCGGCCCTCTATCAAAGGCGGTGACCGATGCAGTAAAAAACCACGACCTTGTGGTAGCTTCCGTCATTAGCGGCAACCGCAATTTTGAAGGAAGAATTTCTCCTCTTACCAGAGCGAATTTCCTCGCTTCACCAGCATTAGTCATTGCTTTTGCTATTTCCGGAAAGGTTACCATTGACTTTGCCAAGGAACCAATAGCATTGGATAACGATGGCAAGCCTGTATATCTTCGTGAAATCTGGCCATCAACTGAAGAAGTTAAAAAGACCGTGAAAAGAGTTATTCGTCCGGAAATGTACAAAAAAGCTTATGAAAATGCGTTTGAAGGATCAAATCAATGGCAAGCTCTTCCTGTTCCTGAAGGAACGCTTTTTAATTGGGACGCAAAATCCACATACATCAAAGAACCCCCTTTTTTAAAAGACATAAACAAAACAATTCCTGAGCTTCAGGATATAAAAGGAGCCAGAATTCTGGCATTACTGGGCGATAGTGTAACAACCGATCACATATCGCCCGCTGGTGCAATTCCGGTTGACAGCCCGGCCGGAGCATATCTTATCGACCAGGGTTTAACTCCCTCTGAATTCAATTCTTTCGGGTCACGCCGCGGAAATCATGAAGTAATGCTGAGAGGCACATTTGGAAACATCCGTTTAAAAAATAAACTTGTACCAGGTGTTGACGGAGGTTGGACAGTTTTTTTACCAGATGGTCAAAAAATGACAATATATGAGGCTGCAATGCAATACCAAAAAGAAGCTACACCATTGCTGGTTATTGCAGGCAAAAATTACGGTACAGGCAGTTCACGCGATTGGGCCGCAAAAGGAACATATCTCTTAGGAGTAAAGGCGGTACTTGCTGAAAGTTTTGAACGAATACATAGAAGCAACCTAATATGTATGGGAATCTTGCCTCTCCAGTTTAAACAAGATGAAAACCATAAATCCTTGGGTTTAGATGGTACAGAGATTTATGAAATAGCCGGAATAAAAAATAAGCTTGAACCTTTGAAAGAACTCAATGTTTTTGCTCAAGGAAAAAACGGCAAAAAAACTGAATTCCAGGTCATCGCAAGAATTGATTCTCCAATAGAGCTTAATTATTACAGACATGGAGGGATACTGGCTTATGTTCTGCGCAGATTGTTGTAACGGTTCAGAGGTTCAGAGGTTCACGGTTCACGGTTTTTTTAATGAACTTTGTAATGATTGAAGCATGTTAACCGTAAACTGTGAACTGTGAACCGTAAACTGTTACAAATTGTTTATCTTGACATCAACCTGTCTGTTCCCTATAAAACTTTTCTCTATGAACGTTCTGCTGGTTGAAATAAACCCTTTTGTACAGGAAACAACACCTATCTCGCTGGGATACATTGCCTCCTTCCTCAAATCCAAAGGCTTTGGTGTAAAAATATTGGCTATTGGACAGAACACTTCCTTATCACGTTCTGCTTTTCGCGAAATTATACACAGTTTTAAACCTGCCCTGGTTGGCTTTTCTGCCTACCAGAGAATTATGCTATATATAATAGGACTCGCCAAATTCATAAAATCGATCGACAATAATATTAAGATAGCTATAGGTGGTCCACAGGCTACCTTCATGCCATCAGCGGCTTTTGCAGAGCTGGCCAATGTAGATTATATATGCCGATCTCCAGGCGAAATTACCTTGCTGGGAATTGCGCAAGCTATTGAAAATGGAACACCTTTTTTGAATCTTTCCGGTGTCAGTTACAAAAACGACAATGATGCTGTTCTTGATACACCGGAACTTGAAGGCTACACGGATTTAGATCGTTATCCCTCAGCATATCTGAATGACGTTTTTGATTATTCGCGTATGAGGGAGGCAATTATGCTGACATCTCGAGGATGTCCTCACAACTGCATATACTGTTACACCCCCCATGCCTTTAAGCACAAAATAAGCTATCATTCCGTTGAAAGGGTCATTGAAGAAATTAGATGGATAAGAAAAAAAGGAATAAAAAGTCTTTGGTTTGCTGATCCGAATATTTCTTATAAACCGTCACGTCTTATAGAAATTCTTGATAGAATTTTACAAGAAGGCCTTGAATCTGAAATCTGGCTACAAACTCGTGTAGATCTTGTAACTCCGGAGTTGCTGAAAAAGATGAAAAGGGCAGGTGTAAAAACCATTGCCTTTGGACTTGAATCAGCCTCGGAACGTGTCCTGTCAAGGCTGGGTAAGCATATAACTATTGAGAAGGTAGCCGAGGCAATCAGACTTGCCCAGAAGCACGGTATAGAAGTTGAACTTTTTACCATATACGGCCTCCCTTATGAAACCTTTGAGGATGCTGTAAAGACCCTGGAGTTTGTGAAGCAAAATAAAGTCAAGATAATGGGCAATACAAACTCCCAGCAATTGCAAATCTATTTTGGCACACATATGGCTCGACACTATGAGGACTACAATATACGCCCGTTGAACAACAACCGCCCGGCATATCTGTCAATCGGGTCTCAGTACGAAACCGATCACATGGGCCGCCCTGAGTTACACCAGATTCAACAAATGTGGCAAGCCAATTCCCTGGATGGTGGAAAACGAATTGTGTCGTGATAAGAATACCTAAGTTGAGCGATTAGCCTTTAGCGGTTAGCTATTAGTTTAATGATTACAGAATGTTTTGCTATTACAAACTTTCACCCATTGGGTGCAATTTCTAATTAATGTAATATCTTGATTTTTCAAAGCTAAACGCTAATGACTAACAGCTAATCGCTCAATTTAGGAAATAACAAAATAATGATTCCTGTCTTTAACAAAATATATATAATACTTGGCAAACACGATAAGGGAAATCTTGAATGGATTTTGCAGACTTTATCGTTCCTGTATTCACATGTTAACCTGACATCAAATATTTATCTTGTTTCGGAAAATTTTCCTGCCGGCATGCCCCAGGTGGAACATATCCAGAAAAACATCAACGAGTTTCTCAGCAAGCACCTCTTTGCCAGACTTTATGTTCATATTGTCCATCCTGCCCCCCCATCGGCCATGGATGACATAAGGCTATGTTATCAATACCTGAAACGGGCGACTGGCAAATTTGACCAGGAAGGTTACAGGCACCAGGAATTGCCAAGGCTCATATTACTGCCGGTTCTTGTTCCTGATGACCAGGTCAAGCCCATCCAACTTATAGACCTTCTTGATGTGCTAAAAAACTCTTTTTTGCTGTCCAGTCTTTACCTGAACAAAGGCACTTTAAATCTGGCAGAGGATGAAAAGCTTTTGTCTTTGACGGACAAAGTTTACTATGGCATCGAAAACTCCGGAAAAATGACAGACGTAGTTTGCAATCTATTTCGCCAGGATATCCTTGATGATTCACTGGACAAGATAGAAATTAACGACTTATCCATGACAGAACCTTGCCCGGATTCGCTTATTATCTCAGCTCAAGATGGTAATGTTTACTGTTGCATGGATGCATTTCTCAAAAATGAAAGCCTGGCAAAAATTTATGGAATGCACAGTTTGGAAGAACTCCTGGCACATTATTATCAACAAGATAAGTCGAAAAGAGATTGCCTTGGATGCAGAGAACAGGTGATTGATTCTTTTGTAGATTTGCCCAAGTCTATTGACACAAATCAAAAGATAGGAGCTTTGCTCTATCATTTTGGGATGTTACGCCAGAAATCAGAAGACGATTTCCAGGCTGTAAAAGACTTTAAGCAATCCTTAAAGCTTTCTCCAATTGAAGAAACCGATCCTGTTTATTTCCGACTTGGCCTTGGATACACAAAGACTGGACAGTACGATCAAGCGCTTAAAGCCTTTAGCAGCGTTGAACTGTCATATCAAGGTCAGTACTTTTTCCACTTTTATAAAGGGCTTTGTTATTTTGAAACAGGAGACTATGGCACAGCTCTGGAGGAATTTTCAAAGGCCTTGCAATCCAAGCCTCAACATGATGACCGTATCAGGATTTTGATCTATATAGGAACATGCTTTAACAACCTTGGGAAGTATGAGCAGGCCATAGATGAATTGGAAAGGGCCAAGGAAACGGAAAACAATGTGAAAGAGATTTATAATGCTCTCGGCTTTTCTTATTTCATGATTAAAGACTATGATAAGTCTATTGAAAACCTTAAAATAGCTGTTAAAATCGATCCTTTTTCCGCTATTGATTACGCCAGCCTTGGATCAAATTACCGCGAAAAAGGAGATTTTAACATGGCAATTGGGATGTACGAAAAAGCCCTGGCTTTGGATCCCGGCATGACATCTGCAAAGGAAAATCTTGAAAGGCTGAAAAAACTATAAACAACTTTCTGACAAGGCTATCCTTTTACTAACATAGTAGAAGGGTCAAGAAGCAGTTCAGGATAATCACAAGCTACAGGTCCTCCCTTTAATGCTTTAACATGAATTTCTTTTCCCTCCGGCTGAAGCTGGATAATAATATCAAAAAGATCAGCTACATTCAAAAGAGGAGCCGGCATACCATCCGGCCCCGGTTCATCGTGACGGTGTGTCCGGACTGTAAACCAGACATGCAGGGAACGGCTTTCAGCAAGCTTTTTTAATTCCGTTAGAGATTTTTTTATATCTTTATCAAATGGAAGGCCGTCAATAAGAATTACCTGTGGTAAAAAAATTTTCTGCTCTATCAGATCGGTTAGCCTTTCCTCAAGTTTTGGCACGCTAAAACCATCTACCTTAAATGTCATTATAAGCCGGTGAGACACTATGGCCTCCCATAACTGCTCTATCTGACTAATATTATATTGATCCGCAATATTACGAAACACTTCTTCATACCACAAACACACTTTTTTTACTGAATCATCCAAGCTTATATGAAGAACATTTCTGCTTCTCAGAAGACTGTCCATGGCCAGCTGCACAAGGATTGCTGTTTTGCCTAAACCAGCTCGCGCTAGCACGGCACCAAACCCTCCTGGCTGAAGAATATTCTCTGTTTCATGGCCCATAAGCCTCAGAGGATTACGGAAGATTAACTCCTTTTTTAACATATTGAAATTCCTTTCTTTAAGGTAAATGATCTGACTACTTGTCGCTGTCCTCATTCCAGCACCATCTTAATTAATGCCTGAACGAAAAGTCATGTTCAGGCAAAATCCGAATACCCGCCTGCCATGCAACATGATCATGGACAGAATAATAACCTGGTCATAGTGTATACTTTTCGTGACCGCGATGAAT
>JAHIKR010000102.1 GCA_018897415.1 Pseudomonadota bacterium | reverse complement strand
TTGGCACGCAGTGAAGCTTTAGCGCTATCCTCAAAATACTCCATGTATTCCTGCGGTTAAAATTTGCGCCTTCCTTGAACTTGAAAAAATTTTCTAGTTTTCGTTCGGGCACTATTTAACGAAATGAAATTTATTATAAGATTATATTGAAATTCAATTTAAGTGTCAAGCGGATACCTAAAATTAATACAGAATTTTTATAATTCGTTTGAATTGGCCAAATATTTTTTTCTTTATTCATAACCTTTTACAAGTTCTAAAATGCTGAATTTATATCTCCTGCCAATAGATACAGTTTGAAACACAATTTTTTATTGCTTCATCTACTTCGGATTCAGGATAGCTGGATAATTGTGCTACTTCAATGTAACCTGAATCATTAAGCCTGAAAACAGAGGGGCAAATTTCTGTACATACCTCACACAGAGAGCATTCGCTTAGTTCAACAACCGGCGTTCGCATGTAATATTTATCCTATTTTTCTTTTTCAAATTCGTCCTTTGAAGCCCCGCAAACCGGACATTCCCAATCATCAGGCAGATCTTCAAATTTTGTTCCTGGAGCAATTCCATTGTCTGGATCACCTTGTGTAGGATCGTAAACATAGCCGCAAACAGTGCATACATATCTGTCCATTTTGTGTCTCCTTTGCTTAATTATTCAAAATCTTTTATTAGGCTAACAACTCTTTTTTCTATTTCATCCCTAACATCGCGCATAAAATCAATTGTTCCCCCTGCTGGATCAGGCAGATCCCAGTCCTCTATTTTAACTCCGGGCATAAAAGAGCATCCTTCTTCACAGCCCATGGTTATAATAATATCTGGCTGACCTTCAATAGCCGCTTCTTTAATTGATTTAGGTTTGCGGAAGGCCATATCCAGACCCTTTTCACTCATTGCCTCAACCATCATTGGATTAATCATTTTTGCAGGATTGCTCCCTCCACTTGTAACCTCAATTTTATCTCCCGCAAGGTGCTGGGCAAAAGCGCTGGCTATCTGACTGCGGCAGGCATTTTTCCTGCATGCAAAGAGAATTTTTTTTCTTCCTAATAAAGGTTTTATTAGTTGACTTGCTTTTTCTTTTACTTCCTTTAATACTGATGGATGTTTTTCCATATCTCCTGGATTCTCAATACTTCTGTATGTAAGACTTCCCTCTAAGCTTGTATTTATCGCATCAAAGAAATATTTAATTGTAAGATGAAGACCCTCAAATAGATTTTTTCCTTTTGTTGCTCCAAGAGAAAGAAGAAATCCCCGTCTCCATTTCTGATTTGGGTCATTCAACTTGAGTTTATATTTTCTTGCCCATAAAGCCTGGCTTCTATCAATTAGAGCTTTTAGCTGAGCGGGGACACTATA
This sequence comes from Pseudomonadota bacterium, assembly GCA_018897415.1. Lineage (GTDB taxonomy): Bacteria > Desulfobacterota > Desulfobacteria > Desulfobacterales > ETH-SRB1 > B13-G4. The sequence goes on along the minus strand of JAHIKR010000102.1, from coordinate 1,917 downwards.
AAAGAATATGGGTGTGGCAGCTATTATAATGTCGGCTTGGCGCAGCAGCGGATAAATTTCAGAGTTCATGTCATCATCAAGCGGACAGAAGCCTTCCTTTTCACAGACAGAACATTCTTTACAAGGTATAATTTCTTTCTTATCCGTTTCAATGATTTTTACCTGAGCCCCCAATTTTTCTAATTCATTCATGAAAGCAGAAAGCAGAAAGCTTGTATTGCCGTTTTTTCGAGGGCTGCCCTGTAATCCAAGTGCCAGCATGATATATAGATCCTTTTACTATTTAATTCTTTTGTCGACACCTTCAGATTCACAATCAGGAGTGTAACACGTGTTATCAATAAATTCGCATTTTTTTCTGCATGATGGGCATTGTTCAGGCGGAGCTTCGGCTTTAAATGAATATCCGCAATTTTTGCATTTCCAGCTGGTCATGTGACCACCTCATTTTTAGGTTTAATAGTTTTCTCCTAATAATTCAAAGTGAGCTTGTGGATGATCGCATGCAGGGCACTTCTCTATGGCTTCGCTTCCCTCATGTAAGTAGCCACAGTTTCTACAGCGCCACACAACCTTCTTATCCCTTTTAAATACTCGATCTGTTTCGATATTGGAGGCAAGGGCAAGATATCTTTTTTCATGCTGCTTTTCTGCGACAGCAATTGCTTCAAATATCTTTGCGATGTCTTCAAAACCTTCTTTGCGGGCTGTTTTGGCAAATTCAGGATACATCTGTGAATGTTCGTGATTTTCTCCTGCTGCTGCTGCTTTCAGGTTTTCAAGGGTTGTGTCGATTACACCGGCTGGGAATGAGGCACTTATTTCTACTTCTCCGCCCTCTAAAAACTTAAAAAGCCGTTTTGCGTGTTCTTTTTCCTGGTTGGCTGTTTCCTCAAAAATTGCCGAAATCTGCTCATAACCTTCCTTTTTTGCTTTGCTGGCAAAATAGGTATAGCGGTTTCGGGCCTGAGATTCTCCTGCAAATGCTGTTAATAGATTTTTTCCAGTTTGAGTTCCTTTTATACTTCCCATTATAGATTCCTCCTAAATGTTTTTCTGATTTTAGAAAACATAAATAATTATAGCATGTTGTTATATTTTTTTAATAATTTCAGGGGCAAATTGAATTGTAAGTTATAAACAGCTTTGGAGTTTCATAAAGAGATAGGAGGTCAAATTTTATTTGCATATATGTTGTATTTCGCTTAATAGTTTCATTAAAAATTTTCATATGCAAATGGTATGTTGAATTAAAGTTATAGAAAAGTTCTGATAAAATTAATACCATAGTCAACATTAAAAATAAAGCGGTATTTGGCGATAGAACTAACCTAAAATGAGGAGCGAGAAGTATTAAATCAGAAGTTAATGACAGCTGTCAGACCACCTTAAGTTTTTTTGTCGGAAATATAAAATTACATGCAAAAAAGTTGTTTGAGGGCGCAAATGGCAGCCATGACTGGGATCATACTATGCGGGTATATAAGTTAAGTAAGCATATTGGAGCAGCAGAAGGAGCTGACATGGATGTATTGCTTATTGCAGCCTACCTGCATGATATTGGAAGATGTTACCAGGATGAATCTTTTGGTTCAGTTTGCCATGCCGAGAAAGGTGCTCAGATGGCATGGCCGATTGTAAAGGGACTTCCCCTTTCGGAAAGTCAGAAAGAAAATATTATTCATTGTATAAGATCTCATAGATTTCGTGGAAATCATGCTCCAAGGACATTGGAAGCAAAGGTTTTATTCGATGCAGACAAGCTTGACTCAATCGGTGCTGTTGGTGTGGCAAGAGCATTTTTATTTGCAGGTGAGGTTGGTGCAAGGTTACACAGCCCTGAGGTTAGCATAGAAGATTCCAGACCTTACTCAAAAGATGATACAGGTTACAGGGAATTTATGGTAAAGCTTTCCA
>JAHIKR010000101.1 GCA_018897415.1 Pseudomonadota bacterium | reverse complement strand
GTTCCGTTTGTTCATTCGTAACTTTTCAAAAAGTTCGGCTAAAGCTAAAAAAGACGAGTCCGCTGGTGATAAAATGTAAAATAGCTGACTGTTTGAGCATCTTAGTGAGCTTTGAGAAAAAACAGCGCATAAGAAAATTTATCTTTAAAACATATGATCTGTCGCTTAACCAATATGTATTAAAAGGATTGGTCACTGTTTTTTCTTTAGGCTCACTTATATGCGAGTTTCAGATATTCTTACATTTTATTATCAGTGGGCGAGTCTTGTATCATGTAATTTACCCGGATTTATTGAGAAGTTACAAATATTCTAATATGCGAAACATAACTTATGAGATTTGTTGAAAGAATTAAAGGTATTCTTTGACTCCCTTGAAGGTGCGTCTGTGAATTGGGCAGCATCCGAATTTACCGATAGCCTCTTTATGGGCCTTGGTTGGATATCCTTTGTGTCTTGAGAATCCAAATTGAGGGTAATCCTGGTCATACCTTTCCATAAGCCTATCTCTGCTTACCTTGGCAATAATAGATGCAGCCGCAATAGATATACTCAGAGCATCGCCTCGGATAACGGGCTCCTGAGGCAAGTCTGTTGAGATTCTGAATGCGCCGTCTATTAGAAGATAATCAGGTTGAGGGCTTAGATTTTTAACAGATATGGACATGGACAGGAGCGATGCATTAAGGATGTTGATTCGATCAATCTCAGTATTGTCAACTATTCCTATGCCTATTGAGACAGCTTGATCGTAAAGCTTTTCATACAGATAAGACCTTTTCTTAGGTGTTAATTTCTTTGAATCGGTAATATCGGGATCATGAAAGGAAGGATGCAGAAGAACAGCTGCAGAAACAACCGGGCCGGCTAATGGCCCTCGACCGGCCTCATCAATGCCTGCAATATATGAAAAGCCTTTTTCAATGGCTTTTGATTCAAATAACCACAGGTCTCGTTCCATGAGCAAACTATCTGAAGCGGCGTTCTTTTATTCTGGCAGCTTTGCCTCTGAGTTTACGCAGATAATAAATTTTTGATTGCCGCACTCGTCCCTTGGAAACAACTTCGATTTTATCTATTATCGGAGAGTGGAGAGGAAAGATGCGTTCGACTCCGACACCATAAGATACCTTGCGTACGGTAAATGTGGCATTTGCCAAGCCTTTGCGCTTGCTTATTACAACGCCCTTAAAAGCCTGAATACGCTCCTTTTCACCTTCTTTTATTTTAACATTAACTGTAACTGTATCGCCTGGAGCAAAATCAGGCAAATCAAGCCGCATCATTTCTTTTTCTAATTGTTTTATTGTTTGCATAATATTAGTTCCTTGTGAAATTAATTGAGACCCTGGTCTCTAATTATCTGAAAAGCTATAGTTTCCCAGCAGTCTATCCATTATAATAGCAGCTGCGCACCTAACCGAGAGGTGGTTGTAAAGAGAATCACCCATTACCGGTTCAAGAACATAATCGGCTTCGGCAATGAAGCTTTCTGAAAGCCCCCAGGCGGTCCCGAAAACCAGAATATAAGGCCTGCCATCTTTGAGCTTGTTGCGAAGCTTGCTGAAACTTATGCTCCCGTTATTCTGCCTTGCGCAAGTAACAACCGTCTTGGGGCAGCCTTCGCCTGTGTTATTGAGATGGTCTATTATTTCATTTAAAGAATCTTTTAAGCTTATCAGCTCTAAAGCTTCCCGCCTTTTTGGATTATATCTTGAGCCTGTTCCATCAGTCCAGTGTGATACAAGCTTTTTAACAAGTTCTTTCTGTTCCTTTAAAGGCGTAACAACAAAAAATTTTCTTATTCCATAAGTTTTTGCCGTTCTTGCTATATCGTGCAGATCAAGGTTTGTTACGGCAGATGCAATTATTTCTCCGTTCTTATTGAGAACCGGATAATGCATCAGTGCTATGTAAAGTTTGGGAGTGTATAATTTTTTCAATATCCAGGCACCACTTTTTAAGAATTTCTATTTCCTGTTTACTTAACGGTCTGTTTTTCAACAGATCTTTTCTTTTCAGGAAGGTGCGGATCAGCGACGTTTCCAGCTTCCATTTTTCGATTTCTTTGTGGTTACCGGACAGAAGAACTTCGGGCACATCTTCGCCTTCAAACGTTTTTGGCCTTGTATATTGAGCATGCTCTAAAAGATCATCCGAAAATGAGTCTTTTCCAGCAGAATCTACTCCACCCAGTGTGCCGGGGATTATTCTGGTTACAGCATCTATTACTACCATTGCTGCCAGCTCTCCTCCGGTAAGTACATAATCGCCTATCGAAATTTCGTCGTCTATTAAATTCAGGCGGATGCGTTCATCTATTCCTTCATAGCGACCGCAAACCAGAATAAGCCCATCATACAATGAAAGTTTTTGAGCAATTTTTTGATTAAAAGCTCTGCCCTGAGGTGTTAGCTGAATCGTTATAGAATCAGGAGATTTTTTTTTGGCCAATCGAATAGCGCCGGCAAGGGGTTCCGGTTTCATAACCATCCCGCAACCACCGCCATAGGGACGGTCATCAGTGATTTTATGCCTGCCTTCTGCAAAATCTCTGATATTTATGGTGGAAGCGGATATCTTATTCCGTTCTATCGCCCTTTTTATAATGCCGTGCGCCCAGAAGGGTTTAAACATTTCCGGGAAGATAGTCAGAACAGTAAAATTCATTTATAAGCAACCATCAGAGACCCTTGAAAAATGTCCCCTTTTGCCCAATTTCTGCGTCTGGCTCAAATTTTAATCCTCAAAATACTCAATGTATTCCTCCGGTTAAAATCTTCGCCATCCTTGAACTTGAACAAAATTGAACGTTTTTCAAAGGTCTCTATCATAAACCGTCAGGCAAATCCACCCTCATTATTTTCTTATTAAGATCTATCGATAAAACTACTGATTCAAGTCCAGGAATCAGAATTTCTTTATCCCCGTCTTTCACAACAAAGACATCATTACTGCCTGTCGGAATTATCGATTCAATGCGACCGATGTACTTGTCGTCTATTGTAAAAACAGAAAGACCTATAATATTAAACCAGTAATAGGTTTCGTCTTCCAGTTTTGGAAGGTCTGATTCGCTTATAAAAAGTTCAGAACCGATTAATGGTTCAGCCTGAGAGATGTTAGTAATACCTTTCAGGGACAATAAAATGATTTGCTTGTGGGGTTTAGCCCAGTTGACCACATGGATCTCTTCATATCCTCTTGTATCTCTTATGAGAATTGAACTGTCTGGTTTAAAGACAGACAAAGATTCAGCATAAGAGTAGACCCTGAAGGTTCCCTCTATACCATGCGTGCCGACTATCTTTGCAATAAGAAGAGAACCATTATCTTCCACGAGTTTATTCTATAATCTCTAAAACCGAGCGTTTTTTTATCTTGGCAGAAGCAGCGCTTAATATAGTTCTCATTGCCCGTGCTGTTCGGCCTTGTTTCCCAATTACTTTTCCTAGATCATCCTTTGCCACTTTAAGTTCAAGTACAGAAGTCTGGTTACCCTCTACCTCTGAAACAGATACTTGTTCCGGATGATCTACCAGTGCCTGTGCAATGTACTTAATCAGATCTTTCATAGCTCCATCTCCTTTGTTGCTGTTGAGATTTAGGGTAAATAATTATAACACTAGTCAGGATTTGCGAACAAACCTTCTTTTTTTAAAAGACTTTTTATAGTATTTGTAGGGATAGCCCCTTGACTCATCCAATACCTGACTCGTTCTTCCTTCAGCGAGACTTCAGCCGGATCTTTTAAAGGATTATAAGTTCCGACAGCCTCAAGGTATTTTCCATCCCTTGGGCTTTCAGCGTCAGCCACAACAATTCTATAAAAGGGTCGTTTTTTTGCGCCATGTCTGGCCAATCTAATTTTAACCGGCATATTTTTTAACTCCTTAGAAAGGTAGCATGCCTCTACTTAATCCGCGCATGCCGCCTTTGTTGATTTTCTTCATCATTTTCATTATCTGAGTATAATTTTTCAGAAGCTTGTTGATATCCTGTATGCTTGTACCACTGCCTTTGGCTATTCTTTTCCTGCGGTTTCCATTTATTATGGTGTGCTGCCGACGTTCCTGAGATGTCATTGAATTAATTATGGCTTCGATTCTTATAAATTCTTTTTCATCTACTTCAAGATTTTTAAACTGTTTGTTTTTACTAAAACCAGGTATCATACTTAGTAAATCTTTTAATGAACCCATCTTACGTATTTGGACCATCTGATCTCGGAAATCGTCTAATGTAAACTCACTTTTTCTTAACTTCTTTTCAAGTTCAACAGCCTTTTTTTCATCAACCATAGACTGGGCCTTTTCAATAATAGTAAGGACATCTCCCATCCCCAGTATTTTTGAGGACATCCTGTCCGGATGAAAAGGTTCCAGTTCACTAAGTTTTTCGCCAACACCAATAAATTTAATCGGTTTATTGGTTATTGATTTGATGGAAATTGCTGCGCCGCCACGCGCATCACCATCCATTTTGCTTAGAATAATACCACCAAGATCCAGGGTGTTGTCAAATGATTTCGCTATGTTTACAGCATCCTGGCCGGTCATGGCATCAGCAACAAGAAGAATATCAGACGGCTTAACTGCATCCTTAATATTGGAGAGTTCCGCCATCAGATTTTCATCAATATGCAGGCGACCTGCAGTATCAAGGAGAAGAATGTCGCATCCCTCTTGCTGTGCTGCAATTCTGGCGTTCCGGCATATCTGTACCGGATCCATTTCTACAGTGGAGGGATAAACAGTAACAGATAACTGTTCGCCAAGTTTTTTGAGCTGATCAATAGCAGCGGGGCGATAAACATCTGCCGGTACAAGGTAAGGCTTTTTACCTTTTTTCCTTAAAACTACAGCGAGTTTCCCTGCTGTAGTTGTCTTTCCGGACCCTTGCAAACCAACCAGCATAATGGATGCAGGTTTTGAACCCGAAAGATTTAAATCTTCGTGACGGGTCCCCATAATCTCTGTCAATTCGTCATTGACTATTTTGACAACCTGCTGACCGGGCGTAAGGCTGGTCATAACTTCTTGCCCTAATGCTCTTTCCTTAATATCGGCAATAAGTTTTTTTACAACTTTATAATGGACATCAGCCTCAAGAAGAGCTATACGAACTTCTTTTAAACCGTCCTCTATATTTTTTTCAGTTAATTTGCCGTGGCCTTTCAGTTTTTTAAAAACTGAATCAAGCTTGTCAGTCAAATTGTCAAACATAATACACCGATTTAACTACTCAGGTTAATAGACTGAAGGTAGAAGGCTTTTAGGGGGAGAAAGACTTCAAGAAATCATCTGTTTCCTTCAGCCTATAGCCTTCAGTCTAACCACCTAAATAAATTATCATCAATTCCCTAAAAAAGTTGAAATTAATATCTATCCAATGTTATGTCAAGCAAAAATAATCCATTAACAAAGTATAAATAATGACAACTTCAACAAACAAAACAGATATTAAAGATTTAACCAGAAAACAACTGGCTTCATGGCTTGAAGAACACGATATAGAGCCCTATCGTGCAGGACAAATCCTTAAATGGATTTACAATCGCCAGGCAGACACATTTGATATAATGACAGATCTTGGGAAAGAGATCAGAGAACTGCTTTCTCTTAATTTTACTATTAACCGACTTGATATAATCCAGATTGAAACTTCACAAGATGGTTCCAAAAAGTATCTTTTTAAACTGGAAGATGGAAAATTTATTGAAAGTGTGCTGATACCTGAAAGAGATTATTATACTCTTTGTATATCAAGTCAGGTAGGCTGCGCACAGGGTTGCAGGTTCTGCTTGACAGCAAAAGGCGGTTTTATTCGCAATTTATCAAAAAATGAGATAGTTTCTCAGGTACGTGATGTCTTAAAAGATCTGATCGGCTCAAAGCATATTACCAATATTGTTTTTATGGGAATGGGCGAGCCTCTGGCAAATTTTCAAAATGTTGTCGAAGCTATCGATACCATTACCGATGCTGATTCCGGACTCGGATTTTCGAACCGCAGAGTTACGGTATCAACAGCAGGCCTTGTATCAAAACTTTTATCTCTGGGAAATGAGACAAAAATTAACCTTGCAGTATCATTAAACGCAACAGATAATAGAACTCGTGACTTTCTTATGCCCGTAAATAAGAAGTATCCAATAGAAGAGTTGCTTGATGCATGTCGCAAATATAATTTAAGACCGGGTGGCAAAATAACGTTCGAGTATATTCTTATGAAGGGAGTAAATGATTCAGCAGAAGATGCCAACCGGCTTGCGGAGCTGCTGAAAGGGATACGCTCAAAAATTAATCTTATCCCCTTTAATGAATATGAGGGCAGTGATTTCAGACGACCGGAAGAATCAGTTATAAACAACTTCAGGGAAATCCCGAATAGAAAGGGCTACACAGTTATTATCCGTCACAGCAAGGGGCAGGATATATCAGCGGCATGCGGGCAGCTCAGCGCAAATAGACTTTCTCATGAACAACTCATAAAATAATGCATATTGAGAGAGTTAGGGGGGTGAGCTTGAGTTATATTAAGAGTTCTTTGACTTCTTCGGGAGATATCCCTGTTACTTTTATTATTTCACTTCCGCATGAGTTAACAACCTGTACATCAACCTGTGTATTGTCCGGTGCTTTGCTGTAACCGGCGCAGATCGATGCCGCCTTTATAATTATGCTTTTACTTGCTCTGTGCGGTATTAGAACTATCGGGCCTGGGAAATCTTTTATTTTTATGACTGTATCCCCGGATGGGTTGTGATATTTTATTATTTTTTCGTTGTCCTGTTTGGTACGTCCTATAATCAGTTTTGTATTGTTGTTCAGACGAAGATGCCTGCCATATTTCAACAGGTGGAGTTCTTTTTCAGTAAAGATGTCCTGGTGTTCAAAAAGATCCTTGAGGCGGTCGGAATAGCCTTTGTCGGTAAGAAGACAGCCTCCTGCCGGATTAGGATATTCTGTAATGCCGAATTTTTCAGCGAGTTTTATCTGGGGCTTGCGCGATCTTCCTGAAATATCGAGCAGCATCTCCCTGTTTACGAGGCCCTCTTTTTCAGGAATGGTTAAAGGCAGCCTTTTGGCGCTTAAAGGCCGAAGTATATAGCCGTCAATGTCCGAATGTTTTTCCACATAACGGAGAGATGGTTTAGTCTGAGACATGGGGCGCTGGCCAAGCACTTCGCCGCTGAAAACAAAATTAAAGCCTTTGTTTTTCATTATTGTGCCC
>JAHIKR010000100.1 GCA_018897415.1 Pseudomonadota bacterium | reverse complement strand
GTTAGCACAGATAAACAATCGAGGATAGAACTAAAGCTTCCCGATGAAAGTTTTATACGTTTTGATGAAGAGACAACCTTTGAGCTTGCATCAATTAATTTTGACAAAAAGACCAAAAATAGAGACATAAACGTAAACATGGCTCTCGGGAAAACATGGGCCAATGTATCAAAAATTTTAGGAAGAAAAGGGCGTTTCGCCGTTGCAACCAAAACTGCTGTCGCCGGTGTTCGCGGCACAGTATACAGGATAAATGTTAATAAAGATAACTCAGTAGTTGTAAAAGTCTACTGGGGAGAAATAGATGTAAGCGCCCCGTCTAAGGTGAGTCATGTTGAGCCTCCCAAAAAAGTCATGAAACCTTCGACTGTAGCAGGGCCACATCCTGTACCCGGCCCTCATCCTGTATCCATGGAAGAGTGGACATATATCGTAAGGGCCTTGCAGCAAATTGTTATAAGGCCGGATGGTACAGCCTTAAAACCTGAAGGATTTGATTTGGCTAAAGACGATTTGATTGAATGGGTACGATGGAACAAGAGGCTGGATGCAGGGATAAGAAAATAAGTAAACATTCACGGTTTAACCGTTAACCATGAACTGTTACGTCAAACGTTAGATCATCCGGCCACTCTCTTTCATGACCGTCCATTATCCCCTTCTTACATGCATCTATAACAACACGGCCATCCTGAAAGATCATATCTCTTCCAGGATCAACATTATTGAAAACCTTCCACAGCATAAGAGAGTTGTCGGAAAGATCAATTTCTTTGTCAAAAAGAATAAATATATTGAACATCTCAAGCTCATCCAGCGCTAATAAAATCCTGGCAAAATCTTTGCCGCCGAGTTGTTCTGTCTTTTCAACTGAAACTGCAAGTATTCTATTTATACAATTTTCTTTTTCAGACAAATGATTAAACAGATGTCTGCACTTAGCAGAGCCAGGCACTTTGTTAGTTATTAAGCTTGACAGATCAACATCAGGGGGCGCCTTTTTTAAGGATTTTCTGTCCCTTCTTGGTAGTTCTCCCTTAAATCTTGTAGTAAGATCAATCCCTATCTTGTTTCCGAAATTTGGCAAGGGAGATGAGTGGTCAAGCACATCAAGAATACCTTTCGTCAGGGTAATATCCGAAGTAATATCAAGTCTTGTTACCAGTTCTTCTATTACTTCGCCTGGATTCTGAGGATTGATATTTTTGTCAACAACAACAATTGCTTTACAAAAACTCATCTGCCCCTGTCCCCAGAGCCCGCTCATAACCTTCTGCGCATGCCCTGAATATTCTTTATCAATAGATATAATAACTATATTATGGAAGACTCCTTCCCAAGGGAACCAGTAATCGCATATTTCAGGCATAACAGCCTGAAGCATTGGCAAAAAAATGCGCTCTGTGGCCTTTGCGAGATAGCAGTCTTCCATTGGCGGACGTCCGACAAGAGTGGCATTATAAACAGGGTTTTTTCTGTGGGTTATGGCAGTTACATGGAATACCGGATAATAGTCGGCAAGCGAATAGTAACCTGTATGATCCCCAAACGGGCCTTCCAGCCTTAGTTCATCCGGGTCAACATAACCCTCAAGCACAAATTCAGCTTCAGAAGGGACTTCCATATCGATTGTGATACATTTTGTCATTGTAACAGGTTTATTGCGAATAAAACCTGCGAGCAGCATTTCATCCACACCTCTCGGCATTGGAGCTGTTGCAGCATAAATGGAAGCAGGATCAGCACCTATTGCTACGGCAACAGGCATTCTTTTGCCTTTGCTCCGGTATTCATTATAATAATGCGAACCATCTTTGTGAATGTGCCAGTGCATGCCTGTTGAGATTTTGTCAAAAATCTGCATCCTGTACATTCCAACATTGCGTTTGCCGGTAACAAGGCTTTTTGTAAATACCATCGGAAGAGTGATAAATGGGGCAGCGTCCTTTGGCCAGCAGTGGAGTACAGGAAGTTTCGACAGGTCAACATCGCGACCTTTATAAATAATCTCCTGACAGGGCGGAATCTTTGATCTGCTGGATCGTGGAAAGAACTTTGTAAAATTAATTGCCATGGGAATTATATTTAACGCCTCCTTTAAACTTCTTGGAGGATTAATATCCATATATTTTTTTATTTTACCACCCAACATGTCGAGGTGCTCTACCCCGAGAGCCATGCAAATCCTGCGAGAACTTCCGAATATATTGGTAGCAACCGGAAAGGACGAGCCTTCTATATGCTCAAAGAACAGGGCTTTCCCGCCATGAGGACTTTTAGACTCCTGATCCGTTATTTTACTTATTTCAAGGTAAGGCGATACCTTAGAGCTTATAAATTTAAGTTCCCCTGCTCTATCCAGAGTATCTAAAAAATCTTTTAAATTTTTATACAATTCTGGTTCCTTCAGATAACTATTTCGCTGAACCGTGGATGTTACCCATTTTCTGGATATTTGTAAATGTTCAAACCAATTATAACATCGGTGCCCTCGATTTTCTGGTTACCGCGCGTACTGGCAACTGTTATCGTTTTGCCAGATTTTGAGGGGCCAAACTCCTTTGTTAAATCTATTTCAATAATCAGTTTGTCGTCTTTAACTTCACATTTTACATTCTGCATTTCTTCACCTCTTTTTTTGTATTTATGTGATGTTTGGAGTTCTTTGAAATGTATTCTCAGTTAGATCTATATATCGACATTACCAGCAACTTTTTGATTGTATTGTTTTGTCATTTGAATCTGCACACATAATAAAGTGTAAATTATTTCGTGCTATTGAAACTTGCAAGAAGCAGCATATCGATTTTTTATATTTAACACAACTATATAATTTATTTAAAAAATAATTGGATTTTGTTGTATTGAAAGTGAAATTGGTGTATTAAGTGATTTAATTAAGATTGTACATTACGCTTCTTTACTGGCAGATCGGCGACCGTATCCGCCAGGATATTTTGAAGGAAAAGCGGGCAGATTACGGACGGTTAATTGTCGTGACACTGTCACGACAATTGAGTTGGATAAAAGCGGTATCAAGGTAGCCTGAATACATGACCGAACTACCGAAACGTGAACTGCTGGAGCAGAAGCTTCATAAAGCAGTTGAATTGGCGCGGAAACGGCTGGAGGCAAAACCTACGTAGTGCACGACATGTTGTATCGGCCCGCATATCAGCGGCGTGGGCAACCAACAGGGATCTTACCGGGTTGATTAAATTAGATATTCTTGAACAGACAGGAAAAGGACGAAGTACCAGATATGTTTTCAAGAAAAAATAGTTTGCTGGAAATCTATCGAAAATCTATCGACGTTTTTGATTAATCTATCGATGTTCTTTTTGGGAATTGGGGTGGGAATCGTGGGAGAGCATACATATTATTGCTTTTTTCTTCGGGAAACAGGTATACTGTCTTTGGAATTTCTAAATATAGTAAGTGATTTCTTATTGACGTAAAGGAGTATTTTTTATTATATTATATTTATATGGATTTCATAAATTAAGAGGGTAATACTTTTTATGACTATCAAAATCGAAAGTTCCTCAACAGGCACGCTTCCAAGTTATAAGAACCCACCTGTTAACGAAGTTGTTTGTGGGATGCGGTTTCATACTCCTGATAAGCTTCGTATACCCCATATCGGTCTTCTTTGGGAAAAATTTCGCACTGATTATCCGATTATCCAACATGCCCCTCCGATAACATCAGTTAAAGGTGAAATGTTGGTAGATGCGGCAACAGGAATGCCCTTACCACGAGTATGGTTTATAAACAAATCGGATGATCAGTTGGTACAATTTCAGTTCGATCGATTTTATTTCAATTGGCGAAGAAGACAAAGCGATTACCCTCGATATGACCATGTCATCAAAAATTTCGAGAGTGTGATGAATAACATCACAATTTTTTTTGATGAATTTGAGTTCGGCGAGCTCACGCCAATCGAATATGAACTGAGCTATATCAACCATATCCCAAAGGGACAGGGTTGGAATACGATTGATGACCTCCCAAAAATATTTTCGGATTATGCTTGGGAGAAAACCAAAGAGCGGTTTTTACCGAAACCCGAAAAAGTTGCTTGGCAAAAAGAGTTCCTTTTGCCGGAAAACAAGGGGCATTTGATCGTCAGCTTAAAACAAGCGATACGAAAAGAAGACAAAGCTCCTTTGCTTGTTCTTGAATTAAAAACGAGAGGAATTAATGAATCAGCGACAAAAGATAGAATGCGTGAATGGTTTGACTTAGCACATGAATGGATAGTCCGAGGCTTTACTGATCTAACAACCCCTGAAATTCAAAAAATATGGGAGCGTGAAGAAGATGCCTGAGATTGATTTGTATAAAATGCTTAACAGGTTTGATCCAGCACAAATCCCCAGCATTGTATACGGAAACAAATCAATTGAAGATAATTCTCCAAACGACTATCCATATACTGATACTGCAGCGTGGGAATTACCGTCAAAAATATTTTCAAAAACTCGCTATAGAAATACGGCATTCGTTAACCAGGAGGAATCCGACACTTTCATAATTGATTTGCCAGAAAACCAAGATGCGATTACACAAGCGACCTTACTTAAAAGCGAAGAGGATCAAGTACAAGAATTGATTTTCCGGATTAAATGGTCGAGGTCTATTTTCTATCAGGAAAGTTTGGCAAATAAACTTTTCACTTTGTTTTATGATGCAAAGGAAGAAGACCCTGATTGTCTTGGAATAGCGGCTGAATCGCTTCGCAATTTTTATAATTTTCTTCAATTACATCCCAACATAAAGTGCCCAACTATTTCTTTAACGCCTGACTACGACATCTATGCTTCTTGGAGGGGCGAACAGAATCGAGTATTCAGTATTCATTTTTTACCAGATGGGGATGCTCGCTTTGTTATATTTAAACCGAATGACAGGCATCCTACACGAAAAATCAGGATTTCCGGTGTAGCAACAACTGATATTTTGATGGAAACTGTGACACCTTATTGTGTAGAGGGTTGGATCTCAGAGTGAAAGGTGATCAGATACCGGATTCAGACCACATTGCCCGATTTTGCAGACCTTGGCAAGCTCCAGATGGGCAAATTCAGGCCACCGCTTTCATGCTGAGATCAGATGAAGAAAATTTTTCTGTAAATTGGTTGGAATTTCTCAACTGCTCAAGCAGAGCACATGAAATAAATGAGATTCGAAATATTTACTCCGCAAAATTCACTGTTGGAGCGGGTGCAAAAATAGCTGTCCTGAATGTTGGTGAGGTTCGTGAAAATGTTTTAACAGAAAGTCCAGACAGAAGAAATTTAGAGGTCCTCCATGACCCCATAGAGGATGATGTGTGTGACCCATCACACGGCGGAATATATAACTTAAAACAAGATGATGAACTGATAGCCGAGTTGATTCTTGAAACAGTCCGCGAGTCTTATTCCGCTCGTAAATAAAAGTGAGAAGGGTTGGATCTTAGAACAAATCGACCGCAAGTTGGACAGATCTCTCCCAGACAACACCTCATGATGCCGCCCTTGCCGGGGGTACCCAAATCGTTCCACCTAACATTGATGTGGTTTAATTTAAACGGACACCATGCAAATATCACCCTACCAGGCTAAATATTACGCATATCAGCTAACAAAAAGGTGTCCTTCCAATACACCTGAAAAACTCAGCGCCATCTTATCCAACGCCCAGGTTGATCTGAACCCTCATCAGATTGATGCGGCATTATTTGCTTTTAAATCCCCTCTTTCAAAAGGAACAATTCTTGCCGATGAGGTTGGTCTTGGCAAAACCATAGAAGCAGGCATCCTTATTGCTCAGAAATGGGCTGAACGCAAAAGGAAGCTTTTAATTATTGTCCCTTCAAGTCTCAGGAATCAATGGTGTCAGGAGCTTTCCGATAAATTCTATCTTCCTTCAATTATTCTTGAAGCAAAATCCTTCAATCAGCTTGTACAACAGGGTGACAAAAACCCATTTGATCAGGACAAAATTGTTATCTGCTCATATCACTTTGCCCGAAATAAGGAAGCATACATAAAAAAGACAAAATGGAATCTTGTTGTTCTTGATGAAGCGCATAAGCTGAGAAATGTTTACAGAACTGATAATAAAATCGGAAAATCCATAAAACATTCTCTTGAATATTCAAAAAAGGTATTACTTACAGCTACACCGCTGCAAAACTCACTTCTGGAACTTTATGGTCTTGTCAGCATTATTGATGAACACATTTTTGGTGATCTTAAAAGTTATAAAAGCCAGTTTACACGTATTGATAATGACACCCAGTTTATAGACCTTAAAGGGAGATTAAAACCAATATGCAAGCGGCATCTGCGAAGAAACGTCCAGGAATACATTAACTATAAAAACCGGATACCCATAACAATTGAATTCATTCCAACTGATGATGAACAAGTCCTTTATGAAATGGTATCCGAATATTTGCGAAAAGAAAATCTCCAGGCTCTGCCAAAAGGCCAGCGCCATCTGATGATCCTCATATTACGCAAACTTCTTGCTTCTTCAACTTACGCAATTTCACGCACACTCGACATGTTAGCCAGAAAATTAAGGAAGAAACTCAAAGATGCGACTATTGTTGAGTCGTATGATGATATTATTGAGGATTTCAGCGCTGCCGAGGAAGTTCGTGATGAATGGGATGAGAATGACAATGAAGCTGAAGTGCTTACTAAAGCAGATGTCATGGTTATCGAAAAAGAAATAGCAGAACTCGAAGCGTTTAGAGATTTGGCTGAAAGCATTGTTCATAACGCAAAGGGAGAGAAACTTAAAACAGCGCTGGAACAGGGGTTTGCAAAAGCCAGGGAACTTGGAGCCAGAGAAAAAGCGCTTATTTTTACAGAATCAACCCGCACACAGGAGTATTTGAATAGAATTTTACAGGAGATACCCGAATACAAAGACAAAATAGTATTATTTAGCGGATCAAACAATGATGAAAAATCAAAGAAGATTTTTGCAAACTGGCTTGAAAAATATAATGGCACAGATGTAATTACAGATTCCAGAACATCCAATATCCGCGCTGCAATTATTGACTATTTTAAGAATGATGCAAAAATAATGATCTCAACAGAGGCTGGTGCTGAAGGAATAAACCTTCAGTTTTGTTCACTTGTAGTTAATTACGATCTGCCTTGGAATCCCCAGCGGATCGAGCAGCGCATTGGCCGCTGCCACCGTTATGGTCAGGAATTTGATGTTGTGGTTGTTAATTTTGTGAATAAAGCAAATAAGGCGGATCAAAGAGTATTTGAACTGCTCAGAGATAAATTCCAGCTTTTCAGCGGTGTTTTTGGCGCATCTGATGAAGTGCTTGGTGTCATTGAATCAGGCGTTGATTTTGAAAAAAGAATAGCCGAAATCTATCAGTCCTGCAGAACAAAGGAGCAGATTCAGGCAGCCTTTGACAAGCTTCAGGCGGAAATGGATGAGAAAATTGCAGCCAATATGAAATCAACCCGTGAAAAGCTGTTTGACCATTTTGATGATGAAGTGGTCGAGAAACTCAGGGTAACGCGTGAAAACAGCGAAATATATCTTAGCCGTTATGAGCAGTGGCTGTGGGCGATCACGCAGTTTGGCCTCAAGGAACATGCTGTATTCAATGACAGCGCTCCTGTTTTTCATCTGAAAACAAATCCATTCACAAACATTAAAATACCTACAGGCATTTATAAGCTTAAAAAAAATGTCACAGATGCCCATACCTACCGCATAGGCCATCCACTTGCACAGGCGCTTATTCAATATGCAAGAGAGCTTGACACGCCTGAAAAGCTCTTGACTTTTGATTATACCAATACCCAAAGCAGAATTTCTATTCTTGAAACGCTTGTTGGAAAACAAGGGCATCTTGCTGTATATAACTTTACTGTTTCAGCGCTGGAGGATGAAGATTATATTATCCATGCCGGAATTACAGATGATGGGGAACTGCTTGATTCCGACCAGTGCATGCGCCTTTTGTCCATACCCGTAATAACCGAAAAACCGCTTAATGGTTATTCATTGAATATTAAAACCCTGGATGATATTCATCAAAAGAAACAAGCGCAAATTTTGGATAATATAGCAGTTAAAAATGCTGAATTCTTTGAAGAAGAGATGGACAAGCTTGATAAGTGGGCGGAAGACAGAAAGAAAAGCCTGGAGATACATATCAAGGATCTTGATATGGCAATCAAACAACAGAAAACAATGTCCAGAAAAATCGCCCATTTAGAAAAGAAAGTTGATCTGCAACGAAAAATTAAAGTTATGGAAAAGAAAAGAACTGATCTTCGTCGAAAGCTGTTTAATGCACAGGACGAAATAGAAAGGCACAAAGACGACCTTCTTGACAAAATCGAAGCAAAAATGCAGCAGCGAATTAAGATAGATGAACTTTTTCGAATTCATTGGAAACTGGTTTGAGTGCTTATTATATTTAATTAGCACATGGAGTTTAGCATGAAAAACCGACAAAAACTTGAACTTACCTGGATAGGCAAGGATGACCAGCCGAAGCTGGAGCCGAGAATCCTGATTGAGGACCCTGAGAAATCCTACGGTGACAAGAACAGCGAAAATATGCTGATATTCGGCGATAACCTCCTCGCGCTGAAAGCGCTGGAACAGGATTTTGCGGGGAAGGTCATGTGCATTTCCATCGATCCGCCGTATAATACTGGGAATGCGTTTGAGCATTATGACGACGGGCTGGAACATTCGCTTTGGCTAAGCCTTATGAAGCCTCACCTTGAACTGCTGAGGGCGCTCCTTTCCGATAATGGGAGCCTGTGGATTTCGATTGATGATGATGAATCACATTATTTAAAAGTGCTTTGTGATGAAATATTCGGGCGCAGAAATTTTGTGGCGAATGTGATCTGGCATAAAAAGCATACACGAGCTAATGATGCAAAATGGCTTAGCGATAACCATGATCATATTTTGATATATGCCAAAAATAAGGAAAATTGGCGTCCAAACATGTTGCCAAGAACTGAAGATATGGATAGCAAGTTTAAAAATCCTGATCAAGATCCAAGGGGTAGTTGGTCATCACAACCAATACAAGTTAAAACACCTTCAGAATCTTGCATTTATGAAATAGAAAATCCAGCAGGAAAAAAAATATGGCCACCAAAAGGACGAAGTTGGCAATTCCAAAAAAAAAGATATTTAGAGTTAGTAGCTGATAATAGAATCTGGTTTGGAAAAAACGGAACAAATGTTCCAAGGATTAAAAAGTTTCTTTCAGAAGTACAAGATGGTTTAGTTGCTACAACAATTTGGCCACATCATGAAGTGGGACATAATCAAGAAGCCAAAGCAGAAATGAAACAATTATTTCCCGATACTTTTTTCGATACACCAAAACCAGAGCGGTTAATCCAGCGTATTCTTATACTTGCATCCAATCACGGCGACCTCGTCCTTGATTCTTTCCTCGGTTCCGGAACAACCGCCGCCGTCGCCCATAAGATGGGGCGAAAGTGGATCGGCATCGAACTGGGCGAACATTGCCACACGCACTGCCTTCCGCGCTTGAAACAGGTCTGCGACGGCACAGACCAGGGCGGCATCTCAAAATCAGTAAACTGGAAAGGTGGGGGAGGATTCAAATATTACTATCTTGCTCCCAGTCTGCTCAAGGAAGATAAGCACGGCAACTGGGTGATTGACGAACGATACAATGCGGACATGCTGGCGGCTGCCATGTCAAAGCACGAGGGATTTAAATATAATCCTGATGAAGAGATCTACTGGAAACAGGGACAATCTACTGAAAAGGACTTTATCTTTACTACTACGCAGTTTGTCACCGTCGAGACCCTGGACAAAATCAGGGAGGATATGAAACCAGGCGAAAGCCTGCTCATCTGCTGCAAATCATTTCAGAAAGCCTGCGAAAACCAACATTCTGAAATCACCGTCAAAAAAATACCTGGAATGCTGCTTGGCAGGTGTGAATTCGGCAGAGATGATTACAGCTTTAATATTGTTACCATGCCTGTTGATCCCGATGCTCCTGATTTCGTGCCGCCGGGACCCGGAAAAGAAACAACCGGGAAAAAGAACGCTATGGAACAGGGGAAACTTTTTTAGATTAGCAACTGCCGAAACAAAACCGGGAGATAATGACAATGGATCGTATCGCGACTTCTATCAAAAACCGCTTGAGCCTGAGGGCGCCTCAAACAGAAAGTCTTGAAATACTTACTGATTTGGTCGGTAAATTGACTCTGCAGAAAGACGTCGATCAGCAAACCGAGCTTAACAAGGTAAAGGATGCGTATCCGACATGCACGGATTTTGAAAGAGATTTCCCATCTGTCTGTTTCGCCCTTGCAACCGGTGTCGGCAAGACCCGTCTAATGGGAGCGTTTATTGCCTATCTCTATCTGCGTAAGGGAATCAAGAACTTCTTTGTCCTGTCGCCCAACCTCACTATTTATAACAAGCTTATTGATGATTTATCGTTGCCGACCAGTCCCAAGTATGTATTTCAGGGCATCGGTGAATTTGCGACGAAACGCCCACGCATAATTACCGGCGATAATTACCAGTATGCTTCACAGAGAACCATGTTTGATTCCGAAGTTCATATCAATGTCTTCAATATATCCAAGATAAACGCTGAGACAAGGGGTGGGAGTATGCCTCGGATCAAGCGGCTTTCGGAATATCTGGGTGAATCCTATTTCAACTATCTTTCTAATCTAAACGACCTTGTATTGCTTATGGATGAATCCCATCACTATCGCGCGGACAGGGGAATGGAGATTATCAACGAATTAAATCCCATCCTCGGATTGGAATTGACGGCGACTCCACAGGTGGAACGGGGGCAACTCACCATAAAATTCAAAAATGTGGTGTATGAATATTCCCTGGCAAAGGCGATCCCTGACGGATTTGTCAAAGAACCTGCCGTGGCTACACGCAAAGACTTTGATCCTTCACATTACAGCGATGAAGAGCTTGACAGAATTAAACTGGAAGACGGTATACGAATCCACGAAGACACTAAAGTGGCCCTGGATATATACGCGCGGAATAATAAAGTACAGCAGATTAAACCTTTTGTGCTTGTCGTTGCCAAAGATACCAGCCATGCAGGCAAGTTGAAGGAATTGATTACCTCAAAGGCTTTTTTTGAAGGAAATTATGCCGACAATGTCATGGAAATTCACTCTGCTCAAAGAGGAGCGGAAAAGGAAGAAAATATTGCCCGATTAGTTTTACTGGAGAGTCCCGATAATAAAATAGAGATCGTGATCCATGTTAATATGCTCAAGGAAGGCTGGGATGTGACCAATCTTTACACGATTATTCCTCTGCGCACTGCGGCTTCCATGACACTCAGGGAGCAGACTATCGGAAGAGGCTTGCGCCTGCCTTATAACAAGAGAACCGGAAACGACAAGGCAGATAAACTGACTATTGTCGCACACGATAAATTT
Source organism: Pseudomonadota bacterium (assembly GCA_018897415.1). Lineage (GTDB taxonomy): Bacteria > Desulfobacterota > Desulfobacteria > Desulfobacterales > ETH-SRB1 > B13-G4. The sequence goes on along the minus strand of JAHIKR010000100.1, from coordinate 2,130 downwards.
CAGGAAATTATAGATGAAGCGAACAAGCCCGGGTCAATTATCAAAAAGGAAAATATCATCGAGATAGATCCGGATGAGTTTATCCAGAAAAAGGAAGTGATTACCTCGCTTTCAAATATCGAAGAAAAATATAAGGAAGCAAGAGCACGCATTGAAGATATTGTAGAACCGGAGGAAAAAAGAAAGGCATGTATCAATCTGGAGCTAAGAAAGACAATCTTTGATACCCTTCCCGAGTTGAACAAAGATGCAAAAAATGTAAATGAACTGACAAGACCGGAAATCAAGGAAATCGCTGTCGAGAAAATAATGCGCAAGATATACAGCGATCCTCAGCAGTCTTTATTCGCTGCAGAAGCGATAAGAGAAGTCGAAGCAGTATATGAGTCTATTGTAGGTGATTTTGCAGACAATATTATTGAAATCCCAAGAATTATAATCCAGCAGAGCGATGATGTGCTGTCTGGGTTCAGGGATTTTAACCTCGATACCAAGAATCTCAATTACCAGCCTGTATCTGAAGAGATTTTAGTAAAAAAGCTTCGTGAGCAGGAGAACAGCACGGATACTATTATAGGAAAAGGCAGGATTATTCCAGACAGTCTTGAAAATATCATAGTCAACGAACTTATTAATTTCCCGGAGATAGACTACGATAGCCAGTCTGATCTGTTGTTCAAATTTGCGAGCCAGGCGGTTGAGAAATTCAGGACATATCTTGCTGAAGACAACGTTACCAATGTTACTCAATATCACAAGAAAGAAATAGGAAACTACATTTATTCACAGATGATGGACCATTTCTACTACGAAACGCCGGGGTTTGTAAAAACCACAGTACGCCCTTTTACAAAAATAGAAGAGCATAATTTTTCAAAATACACAGAGGACAATATCTATCATTACACTCAGACAATCACGCCAACTAACTCCATACCATCCAAGGTATTCAGCGGTTTTAAAAAGGCCTGCCATAATCTTTATAAATTCGGTTCCAAAACGGAAAAAGACTTTGCCTGGATACTGGAAGATGACAAGTCAGTATTGAAGTGGCTTCGCCCTGCCGAAAAACAATTCCATATTTATTGGAACCATAATTCGCGACGGTATCATCCGGATTTCGTGGTTGAAACAGATAGTGCTATCTATCTGGTTGAAACAAAAAAGGAAAGTGATGTTGATTCATCAGATGTTCAGGAAAAGGCACGGGCGGCAGTTCAATATTGCACTCATGCGACAGAGTTTACAGCCCGCAACGGAGGCAAACTCTGGAAATATATATTAATCCCGCACAATGCCGTGCAGCTAAACATGAGTATTGATAGATTGGTTAGGGCATATGAATATACAGAAAGATATTAAGTGGTTATCAAGCTGCCAGGATGGTTTCAGGTGCCAACACCTATTGGCGACTATAATCCTGACTGGGCGGGGACTTGCGGGACGTCCATAAATAAGTAAATAACTATCTTTTAAGCATGAGAAGCCTTGTACGTTCTTACGGGACGTTCGGGAACGGTCATGACTTTATGCGTTTCGATTTGAGTCTAAATATTATTATTAATGTTATTCTCCCCACTCTTTAACAAGGTTATGCTCAATTTTCAGGTGGTCGAGAACCCTTGCAATTACAGAATCAACAAGGTCAGAGATGTTTTGCGGGTTTGAATAAAATGAGGGGGATGGAGGCATGATGGTTGCGCCAGCCTTAGCTGCCACGTACATGTTCTTCAAATGGATAAGGTTTAAAGGAGTCTCCCTTGGCAGCAGGATCAACGGACGCTTTTCTTTGAGATTTACATCAGCAGCTCTGTGAATGAGATTGTCTGCTATACCGGAAGCAATTGCTCCAAGGGTTTTCATTGAGCATGGGGCAATAACCATGCCGTCATTTCTAAACGATCCGCTGGCAGGTGGAGCAAAAAGGTCATCCTGATTATATGTGTATAACTGAGCTTTCTTATTAAATTTAATACCTTTGTCCTTTAAAAAAGATAAAAAGGATTCACCCCTGTAACCGGTTTCATGCTCAAGTACTTTATAGCCGGCACTTGAAATTATAAGATATATCTCTACCGGATTTATTAAAATAGCCTTTAACAGCCTTATTCCGTAAATAGACCCGGAGGC
>JAHIKR010000004.1 GCA_018897415.1 Pseudomonadota bacterium | reverse complement strand
GAGACCTTTGCAAAACTGCCATTTTTCCGTGATGCGGCGTCAGGCTTCAAATTTAAATCCTCAAAATACTTAATGTATTCCTCCGGTTAAAATTTTCGCCTTCCTTGCCTGACAAAAAAATGTCACGTTTTTCAAAGGTCTCAGATGGTCGATTAAAAATTAAACAATTTTGAAAAAGATGCCCTGCCCTTCTATGCTTTGCGTGGCATGGTTTGTTTTGATGGTTGGGGAGATTTATCTCTTATAAACATCTCCCCGGGCACCGAGTGCAAGAGCCACAATGACAAGGTTGTCACTATCTACGCGCAAAATCACCCGCCATTGCCCCACTCTTAAACGCCATTCAGGACGTCCTTTCAGGGATTTGACATCTTGATGGAATGGATCTTTCTTCAAATCAACCAAGGCTTGAAGAATTCTTTCTCTTTCTGGTCGTCTTAATTTGGCTAAACGTTTTTTAACATTTGGCGTAATAATAACCTGCCATTGGGAGGAACTAGTCATTTCTGTCATCCAACAATTCTTTCATGACCAGTTCAATAGGCTCTCCTTTGCCGGCCAGGTAGTCTTTCCAACTTTGTTCGGCCTCTTTGATCTCAGCATCGGTCAAACATTCTTCTTCCAGCTTGGATTGCAGCGCCTCCCATTCTCGTAATGGGACTACAACGGCTATAGTTTTCCCGGTCTTATTGGTTATATATTGATAGTCCATGCTTTTTTCTCCCCCCCGAATCACAATTAGAACAAAGGAATCAATCCGTTATAAGAAAATTAATACCGTGCTCAGAGTAAGTCAACTTCTTTTTAGCGATTGGTACCGCATCCCAGATAAATAAAAGCAAGAGCAATTTAACCCCAGTACCATCTGCCGGAGCTACAGGGCAGGCGGGGCAAGCGGGATAAATCTTGATTAGTGCACTTATTTTATTAGTTTCTTGAACCGCCAGGCGCGAAGGGCGCCAGTACCATCTGCCGGAGCTACCCCGGTTAAATGCGCTTCGCTGTCCTTCGGAATTTAACGGGGTAAACCCCGGAGGAATGGACTTCGTATTCCACAGGGCAGGCGGGGCAGGCGCCAAGGTTTTTTCGCTAAGAGCTTTCTTTTTTTCCAGATCGGAACCCCGGTTAAATACGCTTCGCTGTCATTAAAATGAATCTAACAGGGCAGGCGGACGATCTGAAAAATTAACATGCCCTGCGGGCAGATCACTTTCAACATAAAAATTTATTGGACAGGATATAAAGGACTAAAGGCTAAAGGATGAAACTGGAAAAACAATCAGCCTGCGGCTGAGAGAAGAGAGCGGAGCTTGAATCTGAGCCAAACACTTAGGCCGCGAGTCCTTCGTCAAGAATAAGATTTTCGGTGCTGATGTTGTAAATATCAGCCAAGGAGTACCGCTGAGTGGCGTCAAGCACCTCGATGCCAATAAGATTGCCCTCCTCGTCGAGATCGACCTTAACTACGTCGGATAGTTCTATCGTTTTTGCTACCTGTTTTTGCTGCAGATATATATATACTGCATCGACTTCCCTATCGTATTCAATCTTCATGAATTATTCTCCCTTCCATAATGCACTGATAATCTGTGCTTGGTTATCAGATTTTTGGTAGGTTACCTTCAACATTTTCCCTTTTATTGTTCTGTATGCATTGTATCGCTTCTTTTCAGCGGGTTCGACCTTATCAGGTGCAATTATAGCAAGTTCAACTTCTGATTCTGATATGTTCCGCCATTTCATGCGTCTTCTGGCGTGGCGTGTGTACTCAATTAATCAAGTGGGCACCTCAGTGTGAACTTTGTGGTCATCCTATAGTTCTATAGCCCTTTTGTCAACCTTTCTGGGAAAAGTTGGGGTCGGAAAAGTTGGGGACATCCTATAGCACTTGTGTCAAGAAGAAAGTGTGCGTTTTCAATAAACAAATTAAATCAATAAGATAGAAAAGCGGCTAATTTCTGGGCGCACTTCTCCTTATAGTTTATTAAAAAATTTCGGCGAATCTCCCACTATCGCGAACCACGCATCTGATCGTTACGATTATCCAGCATGCCGCAACTAAATACTGCCGCTAATCATCCCTTATCCAGATTTCAAAGTTCAGTCCCGCCAAAAAGACGGCGGGCAGGGGACGGCCCAGGATTGTCCCCCCAGAGGTCATCCGCCTCAACGCCCTTGCACGGGCTCTCTCGCCGAAGGTGTAAAATCGTCTATTCTATATTTAGATAATCAGGGTTAAATACTTCCCTTTTTTTCATCAAAGTCCAGGCCCCAG
>JAHIKR010000099.1 GCA_018897415.1 Pseudomonadota bacterium | reverse complement strand
TGCGACGTAGCTATAACTACGTCTCTTTCCTCAGGATTTGCGCGCCTTGAAACTGAAGCTTTTTACTTTGCCGTCCGAATTTTGACCTTTTACAAAGTTGTCAAATTTAAATTTGCAGGATTTAGGTATAACTTTTATAACTTTATAAAATTGTTTTAGGGGGTAAATATGTCAGGTATTAACAAGGTGATACTGATCGGACGTTTGGGCAGAGATCCCGAAGTACGCTATACTCCAGACGGTAATGCTGTCGCCAATTTCAGCATAGCAACATCTGAAGAATGGAAGGACAAAGCTACCGGAGAAAAAAAAGAACGCACAGAATGGCATCGTATCGTAGCTTTTAGAAAACTTGGAGAAATATGCGGCGAATATCTTTCAAAAGGCAGGCAGGTCTATGTAGAGGGTCGTTTACAGACAAAATCATGGGAAAAAGACGGCGTTACAAGATATACTACTGAAATTGTTGCGTCTGATGTTCAGTTTTTAGGTGGAAGAGATTCTGCAAATTCAGATGAGCCGCCTTTAAATACTCAAGTTTCTGATACATCCGTACCGTCAGGCTCGGATAAAACTGATGATGATATTCCTTTTTAGCCAGTATTTTCACAAGATTATTTTTTGATAGAAATTCAAAAGATAAATACTTATCAATTTCACTGGTAACTACTCAGGTGGATAGACTGAAGGCTGAAGCTCCCTGACAGCCTTCAGCCTTCAGCCTTTAGCTTTTTCAGAACTTCTTCTGCAGCTTTTATAGTCTTATCAATATGTTCTGTACCATGTGCAATTGAAACAAAAAGTGCTTCAAACTGGGAAGGAGCAAGGTAAATTCCTTTTTCCAGCATACCCTTGTAATAGGCTGAAAACATACCAAGATCACTGGTCTTTGCATCATTAAAATTTTTTACTTTTCTGTCGGTAAAAAACATCCCAAGCATTGATCCTGCCCTGTCTACCGTGACATTTATTCCCGCATCTGCAGCAGCCTTAGCGAGGCCTGTTGCAAGAACATCTGCCTTTTTATCAAGTAGCTCATAAAAGCCAGGTTTCTTCAACTGGTTAAGCGTTGCAATCCCTGCTGCCATTGCGACTGGATTGCCTGAAAGTGTTCCTGCCTGATATACAGGACCCTGCGGTGCAATATGTTCCATGATTTCACGTTTGCCTCCATAAGCACCAACCGGCAATCCTCCTCCGATAATTTTGCCCAGACATGTGATGTCCGGCGATATTCCATACAAAGACTGAGCACCGCCATATGCAACCCTGAAACCAGTCATAACTTCATCAAATATCAGTATGCTGCCGCTCTTTTCAGTTACTTCTCTTAAAGTCTCCAGAAAACCTTCAACAGGTCTTACAAGCCCCATGTTTCCTGCAACAGGCTCAACTATTATACAGGCAACTTTCTCTCCCTGCTCATCCATAACTTTCTTAACACCTTCTATATCATTATAGGGAAGCGAAAGTGTATGAGCTACAAAGGACTCAGGCACACCAAGACTCCCTGGGATACCTAATGTGGCAACACCCGATCCTGCCTCAACAAGCAGGGTATCTGCATGGCCATGATAACATCCGTCAAATTTAATTATAGTATCGCGACCGGTTACCCCGCGGGCAAGCCTTATGGCGCTCATTGTAGCCTCTGTGCCGGAATTTACCATGCGAACCATATTAACAGAAGGAACTGCATCTATAACCATTTCAGCGAGCTCTATTTCAAGATCTGTAGGGGCTCCAAAACTTGTACCCCGATTAAGGACAAATGCAATAGCCCTAATGACCTCCGAATGCCTGTGTCCAAGTATCATTGGACCCCACGAGCCAATGTAGTCGATGAAACCGTTGCCATCTGCATCATAAATCATACATCCTTCTGCATGATCAATAAATACAGGTTCAGTTCCTACGGACTTGCAAGCACGCACCGGACTGTTAACACCGCCAGGTATAATATTAATCGCTCTATTAAAAAGCTTATTAGAATTTTCGCGATTCATAATTCAGCATCCTTTCCTTTGATAATTAGCCCCATACCCTTTATAAGTTTCAAAAAGTATCAGATACGTTTTAACAGGTCAAGTAGCATGAACTCATAAAAAATTAAAAAAAATTGACAGCACTTATTAAATTTGTTAGATAAAATTTTTGTTTTTTGGATTTCAGTGGGCCGTTAGCTCAACCAGGCAGAGCACCTGACTCTTAATCAGTAGGTTATTGGTTCGATTCCAATACGGCCCACCAAGCAAAATCAAGGGTTTCAGCGAGTTACATCTGAAGCCCTTTTTTTCATTTTTTGATATTAAAGAATTAGGATATTTATGAGCATATTATCTTCTTCAGTATCTGTCACTCGTTATATAGTTAAAGGCAAACTCGAAAAGCCGGTTCTTGAAAAAATATACAACGGCCTTACTCAAAACTCCATCAAAGACATAGATGATGACCACCCGGAAAAGATTGTCGGATGGACATCATTTGAAAATCCTTATGTCCCTGATTTTGAAGGATCTTCCTTTGTAATCGGTTCATACATGGTTTTTTCAATGAGGCTGGACAGGAAATCAATTCCTTCCAAAGTCATACAAAAACATTATGCCATTGAAATGGCCAGACAGCTTAAGGAAAGCGGACGAAAATATTTATCAAGAAACGAAAAAAAGTCCATAAAAGACCATGTGATTGACGTTCTCAGCCTTCGCATTCCAGCCACACCAAATATTTATGACCTGATCTGGAACGTTGAAGAATCCTGGCTGTGGTTTTTCTCAAACCTGAAAGCTGCTAATGAAGAGCTTGAAACACTCTTTTTAAAATCATTCAATCTCAGCCTTATCAGGCTATTTCCATACACAACTGCCGATCTTATGTCCGGCCTTTCAGATAAGGATCGAGACCTTTTGTTAAATCTTTCGCCCACAAAATTCACGGAGTAGCCCATGCTTGATGTAGCCGTATCTTATAATCGATATAAATTTTTAGGTCATGAATTTCTCACATGGCTGTGGTTTATCATGGAAAACCAGCAGGATATACTGAAAGAATCAGACAAAGAACTTGTATCCCTTGATATTGGAAACCGTATTGTACTTGAAAACAATAAAAACGATACAAAAGAAAGTATTACCATAAAAGGCGACAAAGCCGGACTGGAAGAAGGGATTCTCTCTCTGCAGAAAGGAGCAGTTGTAACCGAACTCAATCTTATCTACAAATCAGGCAATAATGAATGGCGATTTAATATAAAAGGTGAGAGCCTCAATATTTCAAGCCTCAAAACACCGGCCACAGGGCCTGTTGAAACCAAAGAGGATATTGAAGCGGCCTTACTGGAAAAGGTTTATCTTTATGAAAGGATTTTTGTTTTAATCAACAATCTTTATAAACAGTTTATAAGCCTGCGAGTTACAAACAGATGGGAAAAAGATGTTGTTATGCAAATCAGAAAGTGGATAGCATCTTAAATCAGACCCCATTAACCCATCCCCTTCAATTCTGACTGACATTTCGCTGCGTCCACCTTCTTCATTATTGCCCCTTGCTGATTCCCATTAAGAGTCAAAAGTAGATTTGCCCCCTTCTTTATTCTGCTATTCATGTAATAAATTGAAACGCTTTAAAAATTGTGATATGCAAATCATATCTGAAACGGACCATCCCGGATAGTATACATTAGTAAGGCAAGACATCATGCCCCCACAGCTAACACCCAAATTGAATAGTTTGAAAGGGAATATTATATGTTGAGAAAAGCATGCCTTTTGTTGATTGTATTTATCCTGATCCCCGGCATTTCCCATGCTGAGATAAAAACCTATATCCATACGGTTAAACAATCATTTGGAGGAAGCCAATCACCAGATGACGCACGGGTTGGGGCTATCGCCAAAGCTAAGCGTGAGGTCCTTGAAAAGGCCGGGACATATCTGGAAAGTTTGACCATCGTAAAGGAAAGCGTAGTTGAAAAAGACGAAATCCTTGCTCTCGCCGCCGGTGTGCTTAAGGCAGAGATTGTATCCCAAAAGAACTTTGCAACAGAAGATACTTTCGGAATTGTTGTTAAGGCAAAAGTAGATGTGGACACGAGCATTCTTGAAGAGCGAATAAGAAAGTTGCTTCAAGACCGCAGCCTTTTGGAAAAATACAAGGAGAATCAAAAGCATGAAAAGAAACTTCTGGCAAGGATCAAAGAGCTTGAAAGAAAAAATGAAGAACTAAAAACCCTGCCGTCAAAAGAACATAAACAGAAAAAGGAAATACTAAAAAACCAGTTCAGAGAAGCAACGCAAGGCTTAACCGCTTCTCAATTAGTGGATAAAGCTTTAGCTCTTTGGGAAAACGGAAAATTTACAGACACAGACAAGGTGTTAGAATATTTAAACAAGGCGATTAGTCTGGATTCAAGTTACGCTGATGCCTATAACTGCCGAGGGCTTTTCTGGACTATCAAAGACAATTATGATCGGGCTATATCGGATTTTAACAAAGCCATTGAATTAAACCCGGGATACGCTTATGCCTATTACGGCAGAGGAGCCGTCTGGGCTATCAAAGGCAATTATGATCAAGCTATGTCGGATTTTAACAAAGGCATAGAATTAAATCCGGGACTCGCTTATGCCTATTACGGCAGAGGACTCGTCTGGGCTGACAAAGGCAATTATGATCGGGCTATATCAGATTATAATAAAGCCATTGAATTAAACCCGGGATACGCTGATGCCTATAACAACCGAGGAGCCGCCTGGGGTATCAAAGGCAATTATGATCGGGCTGTATCGGATTTTAACAAAGCCATTGAATTGAACCCAAAAGACGCTATGGCCTATAACAACCGAGGTAACACCTGGGTGAAAAAAGACAATTATGATAGTGCTATATCGGATTTTAACAAAGCCATAGAATTAGACCCAGGACTCGCTGATGCCTATATAGGCCGAGGGCTTGTCTGGTTTATCAAAGACAATTATGATCGGGCTATATCGGATTATAACAAAGCCATAGAATTAAACCCAGGACTCGCAAAACCCTGTCCTACGGGATACGCTGAAGCCTATCTCTACCGTGGGCTCGCTCGGGTTGACAAAGGCAATCATGATAGTGCTATATCAGATTTTAATAAAGCCATTGAATTAGACCCAAGATGCGCTAAAGCCTATAACAACCGAGGAGCCGCCTGGAATGACAAAGGCAATTATGATCGGGCTATATCGGATTTTAATAAAGCCATTGAATTAGACCCAAGATGCGCTGAAGCCTATCACAACCGAGGGAGCACCTGGGGTATCAAAGGCAATTATGATCGGGCTGTATCGGATTTTAGCAAAGCTATTGAATTAAACACGGGAAATGCTGAAGCCTATTACTACCGTGCTATTACTTATAAAAAATTAGGGCAAAGCAGCGAAGCTGCAAATGACTATAATAATTATCTAAAGATAAATGGCAACAAAGATGGGGATGCCGACCAGGTAAGACAAGAAATAAGAAATTTAGGATATACTCCAAAATATTGAAGTTTACACAACCTCACATCCAAGATGCCAAGAAAACATACAGGGAAAAGCTCCTTCCATGACCGCCTATCTAATAATTTCCAATTTGAATAATACTGCTGGCGGCTCGTCATATTTACCTGTATCAGCCCAAACCGTTCCTTGGAATTCGGGTATTCGATATTTCCAGTCATACGTGTTGATTTTTTTGGGTAAAGTAAATCGGAAATCGTTGTTGATAGCTTGTAAAATAGGAGCCTCTTTCAAAAAACCTTTTGGGTATACGACAAAACCGCTGAGCCTTTTATCCTCAAAAATCGGTTCAATTTTTTCGATATAAGCTGTCGCTTCGCCGGATTCCGAATGAAAAGTTCCTTTTTCGTCAAAAATTAGGAAAGGGAGGCGGATATCATCAGCAACCTTTTTTATAAATTTTGGATCGTTAATTGTAATTTCTATTCTTTTATTAATTGAGTCATTCATATAAAAAAAGACAACTAATATGCACCCTACCACGGCGATAATAATGCTTATTATAGTACCTGTGCTCATAACCTGTTTCCTCATATTTTATTTGACACCGAGCGGTGAGCTGAGCAGGCGGCGACGTGCCTGATGCAACCCACCGAAATTTAGCAAATTTGGCCGCCTGAAAATTCGCCCTGCTCAAGCGACTTGTTCGCTGAGGGTAATCACATTTCTTCTACACTAATGAAGTGGTAGTTCATTTTCTTTTTACAATGGCTATTACTTTTAGAGAACCTTTTTGTTTATCAATAAACTATCCGTTGTCTATGCGTTGACTTACTGTTTGATTTGAAATTTTATCTTTTTTCTTAGATCTGCAACTACTCTTCGTAAATTTGATAACCGTAAATTCTGATATAAAAATGTTACAGAGTCCTTTATCTTAAATGGCCCTGGTAAAAAGGCTGAAATTAGAGCTATTAATGAAGAGAGTGCATAACCAATGAAGGCCACCATATTCATGTCATGATTATTTTTATTTTGGTTGGATATATATAAATTCCACTGTTTGGTGAACCTTTCTAAATTATTTTTAGTTTCAATGGTGTTAGGACCGGTAGGCGAAACGGCAAGGGATCCTTCATACTTTTTCCAATGAAACATTGGAAAAGATATATTTGTCTGCTTTAAATGATACCAGCTGAGATAACCAAAAAAAATTGAAAAAATAAGCCATATGAGCGGAATAAGTTTCATTTTACATTCAGCGAACATTAGTTATTAAATAGAAATCTTCTTTTTGTCGCAATCTCACTTAAATCACTTAATACACCAATTTCCCCTTCAATACAACAAAATCCAAATAGTCTTTGGTGTCAAAGCTTGAATTGTGAATTAAATACTTCAAATTGGTTTTCCACTTTTTTATCTTTATTCATCTTCTCTTTAAATGATTTCACACAATGACTGATAGCGGAATAACTCATATTAAAAAGCTGCCCTAACTTTTCATTGGTCATTAACCCTTTATTCCAAAGTAAATAAACGATTAAATCCCGTTTGTGTTTATCTATACCATGCAAGCGTTTTGCCTGAACGCATTTATCAATATCAATTTGAAGGATTTCCGCAGATTTTTTTAATAAATCATCTAATTTGATATCTTTTGCCAATTGCTTTTGCTGAGGCAAATCATTATGGGGGATATCCGGCAAAAACTGCTTTCGAATTTTATTAACAAATGTTTTAGCGCCTAAAATCATACCATGGTGAAGATCCTCCAGAAGTTGCTTCTCTTCCTCTGCATATTTTTGAACCTTTTCCCGATATTGCTTATGTTTATTAGAGTCTTTAAAATATGACAAAATCACTTGAGTGGATAACCAATCCGGGCTTTTCTTAGCATAGGCATAGATCGGATAGCTGCTCCATTTATAGTCTATCAAACGGCTTACAATTCCAGCTCTTAATGGATTTCGATGGATATAACAAGACAACTGCATAAGATACGCATCATTTTGAACCAGGATGCTTTTATACCGCCCCTGGAACAAATGACCTTTTTTTAAGTTTCGGTTGTTGAATCTACGAGTATAAGTTGTGCCAAACCATTGCATTGCCTTTTTTAAATTTGCACGATTGGTTCGTGCCAGGAGATGATAATGATTGGGCATTAAAACATAGGCAAATATATCTACTTCAAAACGTTCCGACATTTCCGAGATCGTCTCTAAAAACAAATTTCGATCAGCATCATTTAAATAAATATGCTGTCCGTCATTTCCCCGGGATATTAAGTGATATAATGCGCCTTCATATTCAATTCGCCATGCTCTACCCATACTGATCTTGTTAAATGATAGCGGCTTAATTGTCAAGCACTAATTCACAATTCAAGCTTTGACACCGATCTCTGGGCTTCCTTCATATATTCATTAAATGCTTATTGACAAGCTGTAGCCTATTGGCTACAATTAAATTATGATTGAAATTCGTAAGACTGAAACTTTTGCTAAGTGGCTCGATGGCCTGGATGATATCCGCGCGCGCGCACGTATTTTGGTAAGGATCGAATGATTAGCATCAGGCAATCCTGGTGATGTTAAACCTGTAGGTGAAGGCGTTTCAGAGTTGCGGATCGATTATGGACCCGGATATCGTGTTTATTACAAAAAGCGCGGCCGATCTGTGGTTATTTTGCTGGCTGGTGGCGATAAGCGTACCCAGACCAGGAACATTAAAACCGCCTTGCGCCTAGCAAGGAATCTATAGGAGTGTTGTATCATGGCTAAAACCATCACAACTCGCTACGATGTCGCTGAACATCTTCGGACCCCAGAGGAAATGGCGGCTTATCTTGAAGCTTGCCTTGTGGAGGCACATGGCGATGCCGCTTTCATTGCTAAAGCCCTGGGCGATATTGCCCGTGCCAAGGGCATGTCACAGGTGGCGCGTGATGCCGGCCTGTCCCGAGAAAGCCTTTACAAGGCGCTCTCTGGGGAACGAAGCCCGGCATTCGAGACAATTCTTAAAGTTATGGGAGCGCTCGGCTTAAAATTGCATGCAGAAGCAGTTCATGTGAATAAGCTCAAGTTGGGGACATCCATAAATAAGTAAATAACTTGCTATAGTAACTGATAGTTATGCTCTTTAGCGATCTTTTCTCCTCTATTTACAGCATATCCTATTCCTGGCTGAGTCATTTCTAATTGTTTCGCCAAATCTGTGCAACTTATTCACAACTCCCGAACAGCCCAATAGCATAACAAGTCCCTGGCCTCAACTTGAACTTTGCGTCTGATAATAATCCTGTAACAAATTCGCCATCACTTTGAATGACTGTTTCCGGTGTGGAAAGAAATTTCAAAGGACTTCTCAACGCCTATTATGGTTATACTCCCTTGAACAAACTACCCTGTTAACATAAGAAAATTAGTTACTGGAATATTGTCATGACAATTTTCCAGCGATATGGAAAATTGTCGACATAAACTATCCTCAAAAAGGCTCGATCCCTTCACGGAACCTTGTTACCATGTTTCATTCGCTGTGACTTCGTAGATCATCTTGTCTTCCGAGCCGAAGTGTTCGCACAGAGTGTCGAAGACCTCAGAGCCATGCTTGATAAAATAGCAGCTTTCAAAAACTTTGGGGTCTGCCATCCCCTCAGATGTCAGGTGGTTGAGCCAGGCCTGAAGGGGCTTGTAAAACTCTCCTACAAATATTTGCGGCTTGTAGTGCCCAATGCCGAGCTTCTTCTTCACGAAAGTTATGGCATTTTCAAGGTTGGTCAAGTTAGGGACGTCCATAAATAAGTAAATAACTTGCTATAGTAACTGATATTTATGCTCTTTAGCGATCTTTTCTCCTCTATTTACAGCATATCCTATTCCTGGCTGAGTCATTTCTAATTGTTTCGCCAAATCTGTGCAACTTATTCACAACTCCCGAACAGCCCAATA
>JAHIKR010000098.1 GCA_018897415.1 Pseudomonadota bacterium | reverse complement strand
CTCCGTAAGCTCACGAAACATCTCACACTTCGTGTCGTCCTTCGACTTCCTTAATCTACTTTGAGGAACGCTGTCTTTTGTCCTAACATAGTGATTTGTAGGCGGCCTGTGGCTCTTTGTGAAAAACTCTCTGGTGCGGGGACCCCAATTTCCCCGCACCAGAGATTTTTTCACTGCCCGCCCCTTTATCGCTTTCCTGGGGGGGCGGCAGTAGAGTTCTCGTCGAGAAAAGAGTAGTAGTTTTATATAGACAGCTTAAAGATCGTTGGTTGTAAGCGAAATAAAGGCATTTTTTGGTGGGTTATCGTTGAGAAAGCGGTTTTTACCTTTTTTGGGTCCCAAAGTGGCTGACATACGCTTATAGAATACCCTAAATTCATTCAAAATCTGCGTTCTACGGGCTTTTCTTTAGGTGGTTATGTATGTTTGGTGTTTGGGGAATTGGGTGTGTTTGGTGGTTGTTTTGGATACCCTGTTCGGTAACCCAAAGTGTGCTTCTTGCTACGACAATCCTTTTAACCGTTTAATTTCGACTTCGATCTTTTTCAAAATATCCTTATTCTTGATCTCATCATCTACGCTAAAGATAATGAATACCTTACCACCATATTTTTCTTCAAAATCTCGAAAGCTGGCCTTCATTCTTTCTGAAGAGGAATAATTACCAAAATTTCCCTGAGCAGTAACAGGCTTAATTTGTATCCCAAATGCCTTATTGCCAACTTGGCCTAAATAATCAATATCCCCAGCATGATCAAGCGCAGGATCGGACTCAATAAATTTTACATCTGGGAACCGTTTCGCTAAGTCATCGGTCACGACTGATTTCTCTCTGATAAAGCCATCGTATGTTCTATGAATCGTAAGATTATAAATATAATCAATGCAATCCTCTAAGGTAAGATGGCTAAAAGCTTCTTGCCATTCAGGAATGACTATCTCTTTAATTTTCACGTAGAGTCGATCACCAAGTTCTTTTAATACTTCCTTTGTAATCTTTACCGGATTTTTTCCATCAGTATGTGCTTTTTGAAAATACCACTTCTCCCATTCTTCAATTGACTTGGGCTGGCATTCACGAATCAAAGCCATAACTGTGCCTACCTTGTTGGGTCTAGATAATTGATACGTTTGGCAAGCATAATTAAGCACCTTTTCTTTCTTGCCAAAATCCTTCGAATATCGTTTACTTTTCATGGTACGCATGCTCCAATTTTTGTAATTCCAAAAACTTCTCTTTATATTTAAAATCCATTGCGGTATCAACCAAAGCAAGTCCTTCCTTGATTAAGTGGGCGTTTACAAAAGTCTTGTTCTTAAGATAGAGATAGCACAATAATCTATTCTCATTATCATATTTTTGTCGATCATACTTCATAAATACTTGCTGGCCTTGAGTTTTTTTAACTAAATATTCACTCGCTTCGCCATTTTTCACTAGGTCCTGTTTTACACCAAGCAGCCTTACGGTTAAACCGTTGTTCAATTTCAGCACTTCTGGACTTACGACTTCTTTTACTGTAAAGAATTCTTCTCTTTGGCCGCCATTTTGATCGATTTTTGAACCAAACTGTAACCGCTTTAGATCTATTTTTTTATCAAATTTTATCGGGTCTTTAAAAATATATGGCAGTTTTTTAATCTCATCTGAGAAATTTATTGATAATTTTTCCTGTTTGGATGTTTTAAATATACATTCTTCAAAAAAAAGCTTTTGAGCACAGTCGACTTTTTCTTTTATGGTTGACAAGAAATCACCGTTTATCTCGTACCCAACAGAATTCCTCTTTAAATTCTTCGCAACTAATGTTGTTGTTCCGCTACCCAAAAAAGGATCAAGAACAGTATCACCAACAAACGTAAACATTTTGATAAGTCGTTTTGGTAATTCTTCTGGAAACATCGCCAGATGTTTATCCTGCTTCTCTCCAGCAAAGTTCCAATGTCCAGAAAAATATTGATTCCATTCTTCAGTTGTCATTTTTGATTGTTCTTTTAGCTCGCGGCTATCTGGCTTGGAAAAACCTTGCTTCTTGAAAATCAAAATAAATTCATAATCAAGTTTTAATATGCCATTCCGAGGATATGGGAAAGACCCCATAATAGTAGCACCCCCAGTAGTATTGCAAGTTGTAACTTTTTGCCATATTATGGCTCCCATATAATCAAAACCTATGGTTTCGCAGAATTTTATAATTTCTGTACGAATAGGAATGATCTTGTACCTTCCATAATAAACCGACCTTGCGAATTGATCGCCAATATTAACACATAATCTGCAGCCATTATCCAAAATTCTATAACATTCATTCCAAACTAAGTTGAGATTATTTATATATTCTTCGTATGTATGATTAAAACCTATCTGCTCATTACTACCGTAATCTTTCAATTGCCAATAAGGAGGAGAGGTGACAATAAGATGCACGGAAGTATCCACCACTTCCTGCATTTTTCTTGAATCACCTATAATTATTTTGTGGAACGTTTTCATATTTTCCTAATTCTCATTGATTATTACCTTCTACTATAATAGACGCATAACCTTACAAAATCAAACACTATTTTTTCCTATTGGATTTTTT
>JAHIKR010000097.1 GCA_018897415.1 Pseudomonadota bacterium | reverse complement strand
TTATCAAAGTCGTGCCAAACCATATCTGATAACTCTTCCGCCAGTTTGTAGACATCCAACTCGTAAACTCGTTTCATCTCTTCCTAATTTCTACTTTCCAATTTCAAGTTTCCAATTTATAGCGCCGTTGTATCCTCAACAATAAAAGGGAAACTCTTTATTCCTATGCTCATTTTTTTTATCCAAATCCTGGCCATTGTAACAGTTTCACCTTCCATGCTTACAAGACTGGGAAGTTCTTCTACATAGGAAATATCATCAATTTTAAATTCATAGTAAAAAGCATCGGAACTGTATGGGTCAGGCACTAGAATAATCTTACCAGGATCATATTGATGCTTTTGAAGTGATCCGGAGTAAGAAATATGAGTTTTTTTAATGCTTCTCAAATCCTTAGGCTTTTTATAAGCTTGAATCTCAAATTTTTTAGCTTCTCGTAGAAAATTCGCAGACGACATGTTAGTTGTCTCCTTAAACGGAAAGCAGTTATAGTGCTGGTGTCTAACTTTGAAGGGATACTATAAATTCCCCTATCTTCTCAGCAGACCTGCCAAAAAGTTCCTCTATCTCAACAGATTCAAGGTAATTATCGTCCCATGCGATGCTGTTTTCTTGAACAATATTCTTTATATGCTCATACTTGCCGCCAAGCGCTTTTATCTTAGTTGCAAGGGGGACTTCTTCTTTAAATGCAATATTCAATAAAAGAAGATATTCTATCATATTTGGCATTTCAGGAGAATCAGAGATTATCGGAATAACAAGAATACTGCGCTCATCTTTACGACCTTTGCCGATATATACATTCTCCTGTCGAACAATTATTTTTTTGGTTCCCTTAAGTCTGGTATCCTTTTCAACCCTTGATGGAATGGGTTTTAAAGAACCCTTTTTCTCTAAAACCTCTATTGTTGACTCATCTGTTGGTTCACCAAGGAGGTTGAGTTTGCCGATTCTGTATAGTGTCAAACCCTTGATATGTGAAATAACTCCCTGTAAATTCTTAAGAACAATAATATTCCTGTTTGTAAGCTGTGAAACACTAAAATTGCGCTTTGCTAACTCATCAAACAGCAAGCCCTCCAGTTTTTCACTTATACGACTTGTACCAACAGTAACTGTCTTGGCTTGGTGTTTTATTGCATCCACAGGACGGGACATATAATTAATGGATTCCCCAATATACTCAAACAGAGTATTAAGCATGTTAAGAGCTGTGCCTTTTTTCTCAAAGTCTATCTCAAAATCAGACACAGGCAGTCTTCCAGCCAGGTATTTAAG
This sequence comes from Pseudomonadota bacterium, assembly GCA_018897415.1. GTDB lineage: Bacteria > Desulfobacterota > Desulfobacteria > Desulfobacterales > ETH-SRB1 > B13-G4. Next base: position 3,319 of record JAHIKR010000097.1, on the reverse strand, counting down.
AAGAAGATATAGATCTGAAGCCTTGGCAATGGAAATCGGGGATTTTTTTTCTGACTTTTTTGCTCTGAATTGCTTGTAAAAATGTGCAATTTTTTCTCTGAACGTTTTTTCAAGTACTATTTCGTAAACATCAAGACCTCTATCTGCATAATCATCAATAGTATCCTGCAGTTCCTTACGAAATGCATATAAAAAACGAGACCCTTCGTTAATGGCAAGAGCGGCATAGTATCCCCATATATGCCCGACCAGGGTGTTCAGAATAGGCGCAAAATGCTGGTTTACAACAGGGACATGAAATACATCTTCTGCATAGGCATCAAATCCGTTCTCTCCCTCATCAGCTATAACGACAGGAGTTGCCTTATGAGCCTGAAAAATTGCCGTATCCTTAATGATATCACCTATAACATTCCTCTTTGTCCCGGCAGCACACACAATTATAAGCGGCTCAGATGATAAATCTATGTGTTTCTTATCCTCTATGTAATCAGAGGAAATTGTCTTGTAGCAGAGTTCGCTCAGTTTGATACGTATTTCATCTGCAGAAGCTTTATTGGGACCACTTCCAACTGCTGCCCAGTAATTTTTTGTTGCAGCAAGCCTTCTGGCGGATTTTTCTATCTCTTCTCTCATAGATAGAACTTTTCTCATATGTGATGGAATTTTCTGCATCTGCCTTATTTCTTCTGCAATAAACTCATCATTACGTAAACCCTTTAAGCTTGCAATTTTAAGGCTTAAGAGAGCCCCCGCTATAATCTGAGAATAAAATGCCTTTGTTGAAGCCACGGACATCTCAATATCACGCCCGCTGCTGGTGTACATAACACCGTCAACCTTAAACGTAATGTCTGAATCCCTGCGGTTAACTATGGCAATGGTATGAGCTCCCCGTTCTTTAACCATATCCACGGTACGATTTGTATCCGTTGTTGTGCCGGACTGACTAATAGCAACAACAAGGGCATCTGCCATGCTGTTCTTGTCATCATATTCATTAAGCTTAAATCCGCTGAGTTCTGATGCCTTAAGGGAACAGGCGCTAAAAGACGGCTCATCAATGTAGTAATTTAAAATATCTGCGCATGCCTGTGCAGCAACTCCCGCCGTACCCTGACCGACAAAATAGATTCTTCGTATTTTATTATTTATAAACGCCTGCTGAATGGATATTGGAAAAACTTTTTCATCAAGTGTTAATACGTATCTCTGTTTCTCGATTCCCTCGATCTTCCAGCGATTTTGAAGAGTCTTTTCCACTGAAACAGGGGATTCAGAAATTTCTTTCAGGAAATAATGTGGAAACTCCTGACGGTCTATATCTCTTGATGTTATCTGCGTACGTTTTATATCCTTTTCTCCAATTTCAACCTGGGTTCCGTCATAAAACATTGCTTTAACGCCCTGCAGGCCTCCGCCGGATTCCTGGCTGAGCACAAAAATCTGTCCCTGAGTTTTGCCATCCTTTCCTTTAACAACCTTTTCTCCGTCCATCTTGAGATAGAACGGAGTCTGCTCGACAAAACCGTAAACTTCGGAGGTTGGCAGATAATGATCTTCAGATAGACCTATAAAGATAGCCTGACCGCTGCCTTTCTGAGCAAGAAAAAGCTTGCCGGGAGCAAGGTCTGAATGCATGAATATGGCATGTGACCCGTCAAAATCATTGACCGCTAGGCGGAATGCTTCTTCCAGATCATTCCCCTGCAATATATATTTTTCAATTTGCAGCGGGATGATTTTGGTATCGGTTGTAATGTCCTTATGTATAAGATTGCCTTTGCTTTCATATTCTTCTTTAAGCTCAATGTAATTGTCGATATCTCCGTTAAGACAGACATGAATTATTCCGCTTTTATCTGATATGTTTTTAGTTCCTTTATTATCAACCGGATGACAGTTAGGTTCAGTAATAGCCCCCACAGAAGCCCAGCGGGTATGGGCTCCAGCGGTATGATATTTGTGCGGGCACAAGATAAGTGTTTGAAAAATCGGATCATTTTTTATCTGATTCCTCAAAAAACTAATATTGTCTCCAAGGCTGCCTATCTCAGCGGCAATCTTATAGGTAATGGCAATACAAACACATTCCTCTCCGCTTTCATCTTTTGTTTCATGGACATCTATGCCTATGTTGACAAGGACATCATAGTTTGACCGCACTCTAAATTGATCAATAAAATTGCTATTGCCTGATTTGCTCAGCTTTTCTTTAAATCTTTCAAACTCTTCTTTCTCAAGGATAAACATAAGAGATATGCCAGCTGAATCACGGCCTCTTACCTCAAGACGGTCTATACTGTTCAGAACTGCATTTATATCTTTTACGACTTTTAATGTGGAAGAAGTAATGGACTGAAAATTCTGGTTAAAAAGCTCCCTAACCTTGATAATATTATCTAAGATTTCCGAGGTAATACACCATGAAATATCCTTTAGGTCTTCAATTCTGCGAGACATAGTATCAACTACATCAGCATCAAGCAGCCCCATATTATCTGACAGTAATCTTGATTCCCTGCCTATGATGTCATTAAGATTGTCAGACAATTTTGAAAGTTCGTTTTGGATATCTTTTCCGGCAAAACATTCAGCAAAATAATCGTTTCCCTTTAAAGACTGCACAGAATGCAGAAATGAGTCTATGAGTTCCTGACCACCAAAATAATCAACAATTAAAGATTTATTATTTTGAGCGCAGTTCATGTAGCCTTTTTCAGTAATCTTTACGGCCAGTTCATTTAAAGATGTTAAATCTAGATGATCGGTCTTTTTTCCCTTTCCCTTAAAAGAAATAATGCCTGCAATACCGCAACAAAGGATATTTTCACTGCAAGGGAAAAAAACAATAGAATTGTCTGGTAAACCTGTGGTGCTCCTTCCAAAATAGACATCAGATAAAAGATAAGGAAGGACAAAGCCAATTATATCTTTAACAAAAACTATGATTTCCTTTAAATATTTCATTAATATTTCCATCACATTTGCTTATATAGCTCTTTAATCCTTTCCCTATTCATTACCTTCTTCCACTCAGAACCCAGAGCGTTTTCCCATAAGGGCTCAAGCATCAGAGCCACATCCGCCATTTTTTCCAGCTTTGAGCCTTCAATACCGGCTGTAATATTATGGGGAAGCTTAATATCCTGTTTTTCCATCATCCGGCGGAATTCGTGAACTCCCTCTGGATAAAATTCCTCCAAATAATCAAAAACTATGCAGTTGCCTATTCCATGGTGAATACCGAGGACAAACGAAAGGCCGTATGACAGTGCATGACATACTCCAACCTGTGAATAGGCTATGCTCATACCTC
>JAHIKR010000003.1 GCA_018897415.1 Pseudomonadota bacterium | reverse complement strand
GACCCCCCATTCATTTTTATTGAACAAAAGAAGTATTTACTCCGAACTCAACCTTTAAATCTGTTGCTTTCACAAGCGGCTTTACAGTTTATTATATTCTTGAAATGAATAGCCAAGCTCATATCTGTTGGGCGCTGGATTTGTTTGTTTGAATTTGATCTGTCTGTAGTGGCTTTATGTTCTTCAGCACGTCTGACTCAGATTTATTTGCAAAATAAAGATCCCATCTTAGCTGAATATTCATCCAGAAGTCAGGTGATACCCTAAAAAACTTTGCAAGCCTCAAAGCTGTACTCGGTGTAATTCCTCTTTTACCGTTAATTATTTCATTTACCCTCTGATATGGAACATTTATGGCATTGGCTAATTCACGCTGGGTAATGCTCATTGGTTTTAGAAACTCCTCCAAAAGCATCTCTCCGGCATGAGTCGGTGTTCTGTTTGTTGGTATTCTAATCATTATTATCTCCTAATTTAATGATAATCTGTAATTTCCACGTCATGCGGCTCATTTTCTATCCACTTAAAACAGATTCTATATTGATCATTTATACGAATGCTGTGCTGCCCTTTTCTATTACCTGAAAGCGCCTCTAATCTATTTCCAGGGGGTACGCGAAGTTCATTAAGTGATAAAACAGAATCAAGCTGATCAAGTTTCCTGAATACGATTTTCCACAGATTTTTCGGACAGAGTTTAATTGCAGTTTTTGTAGATTTACCGTTGAATATATCCTCAGCAGCTCTGTTTTTAAAGGATTTTATCATAAATATTCAATAGCACGGACATCATGCTATTACAAGGCTTAATTTGATTTGTCTTTTTTGTGAAAATTCATTATTGTAAATTATTGTAATAAATAAATTAGGGTAGAGAATAAGGGCCGGCAACATGTTATTATTTCAAGGAATCCTATCAGGTCTCCTTGGGGGCATTCTGATGGGTGCAGTTTCTGAAGCGTTTTATCGGTTTGGAATTTTCAAGTCGTCCATCTTCATTATTGACGGGTCATTTGTGACGCGTTTTATGAAAAGACGTGCCGATAAAATAAACACTTATCTCTTTGGAATTCCCATACACCTCATGACAAGCACTGCCTTTGGCTTTATTTACATGGGCGGAACACATATCCTGAAACTTGATTCTCATTCAACATGGATTTTATGGACTTACGTCACAGTTCTCTGGATTTCCATGCTATTTGCCGCACTTCCTGTAGCCGGACAGGGATTTCTTGGAAGAAAAGGAGGCCGATTCGCCTGGGTTGAGCAGCTTGTCCTGCATATAGTATACGGGATTGGGCTGTGGTTTTCACTCAACCAAATCTAAAAAAGGCCCGGCCTTGGCGGCCTTGAAAGAGGCAGGGGGTCAAGTCTACGTTTGAAGAGGCAGGGGGTCAAGTCTACGTTTGACCCTTGGGGATTCCCATGGGGGCTTGCGGGGGAGACTTGCTGGACGTACAGTAGTTTATAAGTTGACGGGGTAATTGAACTGAAGAACGTAGTTGACCCCAGTTAAATAAAAGCAAACATGATTTCACCCCCAGTACCATCTGCCGGAGCTACGGGGCAGGCAGGGCAGACTGTGTTGAATAATTGTAAGGATAAAGGGAAAATTAGGAAGAATTCCCGTGTTGACATACCTTTTAAAAAGATATATTGTATATACGTTATAACAATATCACAGGAGGTTTATAATGACCACACAAATGATCGTGAGGATAGACCCTGATCTCAAAGCCAAGGTAAACAATTTTGCCAAGGTAGAGGGAAAAAGTGTCAGCGAAGTTGTCAGGGAATTGCTCGAGGAATACGTCAAAACTCGAGATGTTGGTTCTTATATTGATGATCTATGGGGACGCATTGGAGATAAATTGACGTCGAGGGGGGTTGGCCCCAAAGATATTAAGCAAGCTATTCGAGATGTGAGGACCAAGAATTGATCAGAGTTGTAGTTGATACAAATGTTTTTGTATCCTCTTTCTTTGGCGGCAATCCTCGAAAAATCATCGACTTATGGAAATCAGGTAAAATTACCTTATGCATTTCGCGGCCAATCATTGATGAATATTTCGAAGTACTCAGACGTCTGGGGCTACAGAATGAGCCCGAGTTAGACGAGCTGTTGAGTCTTTTTGCACATGGTTTTCATATTCTATTTACCGCTAAAACTCCTAAATTGAACATTGTAGAAAAAGATGCTGATGATAACAAATTCATCGAGTGTGCAGTAGCATTGAAGTCAAATCATATTATTTCTGGTGACAAAGCTCTAAGAGAAATACAGGATTATATGGGCATTAAGATACAGAGCCCGAAACAATTTCTTGATGAATACTCAAACCTCAAACGCTGACCGCTCACTAAACTTGACGAACTACTCCAGCATTTCTAAGACCTTAATCGAGCGTAAATAAAATAAAAAAACATTTTTTTGACCAGGATATACAGGAATTATCAGGCTTGAAAGAAAATGAGGCATGATGTGAAGATCGAAATGGAACCTATAGGTTTTGTGCAAACCGATGCTGAAAAAGTTCCTTGGCATTGGACTATTTCCGATTTGGAAGGAAAGCTGGTTATCGACGATAAATACACAGACGGGTTAAAGGATATAAAGGCAAGCCAGCGTATTGTTGTGATTTTCTATTTCCATAAACGCAGCGGGTTTACTCCGCAGTTTCTCATTCAAAGACCTCCGAACCGCGAAGAGAGACTGGGCGTTTTCCTCACTGTTTTTATATGTTTTGCTGACTACTTGCTTCCTAAAGAAGTCGATCACTTCACTCAACAGACTATTTAATCCATGGCCCATTTAAGCAGCAAACTCCCCCAGGTAAAACCTGCGCCAAATGTAGAAAGAACAACCCAGTCTCCCTTACCCATCATTTTTTTCTCATAAGCTTCTGACATGGCAATAGGTATTGTTCCCGCTGTTGTGTTGCCATATTTGTCTATGTTTATAATCACCTGATCTTTAGTAAGTTCCATCTTATTTGTTACAGCATCAATTATTCTTAAATTTGCCTGATGGGGAATTAAAAGCTTTATATCTTTGGCGGTAAGTCCGTTTTTTTCCATAATTTTTGTTGAAACATCTACCATGCCG
>JAHIKR010000096.1 GCA_018897415.1 Pseudomonadota bacterium | reverse complement strand
TCTGAGCATTAATTCCTCAAAAACCCCTTTGTCGGCTTTCTTCAGAAGATCAATATATTCCTTTGTCTGATATAGATACAGGTCTTTGATTGAAGCTGGTTTTGGCTGAACAACCTTTATCCAGTCATGGTCAAGAAGCCTGAGCTCCTTGCATTTGTTGTATGTAACATCTGATCTTTCTGTAAGCCATGGATATTCTTTACTTACCTTAAATTTTGAAAATTCATCGCTGTATATGAAAGCTGATTGCATGCTATTTTTTCGATTTCGGCTTTAGTTTAAGTACCATTTCGCGTTCTGGTCCAATTGCTCCAGTAAATTTGAATCCTAATTTTTTAAATACCCTTATGCCCAGCATACTGTGACATGTTATAGCAACCCAGACTTGTTTGCATCCAAGCTCCTCACATATTTTTTTAATAATCATTGTTTGACTGGTACCGATTCCCCGATTCCTGAAATCCTGATCAAGAAAAATCATATACTCTGGAGAAGATTTATTGCGAAGTATATCAATTGCAGCATGGCCTATAATTTTATTTTGGTAAATAGCTACCATATTGAAAAATGAGCTTAATATACAGTCTATCCAGTTTCCCCTTAGTTTTTTATCAGAATGGGGAAGTCCCATTGCAATTCTTTTGGGCTCAAATCTGTCATACATATCTATAAGACGCGGGTAATCTTCAACCCGATATGCCCTGATGGTTATGTTAACCCCCAGTTTATCCTTTATTGAACAGCATGTTTTTAAGAAATTAAGTTGATTTGTTTTATCAGGCAAGCAAATCATTTTTTCAAGAAATTTGGTATGTTTTTTTGCATTTTGTCCCAATTGTCTGGCATAGTTGCAGGTAACTGGTTGCTCGGCTTGTGATAAATAGATGAGGTGCGAATTTGAGTTTAATATTTAAAATATATATTATAAACTTAGTATGTTGTCAACTTTTCTTCAGCTTATCGTGGAAAGCAGTGATACTTATTTGATAATGTTTTTCATCTTGTTGCGGTACTGGACATAGACAGAATCCGCCAGGGAAGCCATCTGGTCCTTAACATCAGTGAGTTTGGGAAGACTTGGAGGCGGTATGAGATTGAATTGTTCTACTCTGACAGGTTTGAAACGCATAGTTTTTTCAATAGAAGCTATTTCTTCGGGTGAGAAATTATCGCCCATAAAATGTTTTTTTGTGATTTCTTCAATATCCATATTTTTCAGGAAGTTCAGGATGGTAAGAAGGTCGTGATTATCCTCAAACTTTTTAAGGTTGTGATTTACCGCTTCACATTCCTTTATAAGGTCCTTATAAGCTTCAAGGTACTGATTATTCCAATTATGCAGCCGCTTGTATGATTCTAAAAAGAGGTTTTTAAATTTTGAACGATCGGTTAGACCACGAATTTTGATTAACCTAACACCTTTACGGTATTCCTTATCATCAGCCATTCGTTCCTTAAAAGGGACATCTTTTAATCCTATCTTAAGCGCAAAATCTTTGATGAATTCAGGCTTCATAAGCAGATCATATATTCGCGCAAAGCGTCTGTAGAGCATTCCCTGAATCTGAATGGTATGTTTGGCAAGCTCCTTTACATAGTTGATCTGTTCTTCGATCAAGCGCCTTTCATATAAATAATTATGAATAACCTCCTCTTTGACTTCCTGAGTCATAGCGGAGAGAAAATCATCTGGCATTTTTTTCAACCTGTTTCTGATAACTCTTTTTCAAGTTTTTGATAAAAATTTTCTAAGGCCTCATTAAGCTGTTTTGCCTCTTCACTTTCAGCAACTTTTTGAAGAGCATTTTGAACTTTGTTTATTTTTTCTTCTATCTGTTCAAATGCGGTTTTTATTTCTTCCGATTGCAGCGCCTTGTCGATGTCGACAGCCAGTGAGAGCACCTCCTTCTGGATTTCTTCTTCTAACTTGTTCCAGTCGATCTTATCCAAAGCTTCTTTAAAATCTTTTGCGAACCTATTTATGTTTTGAGCAAGTTCTTTTGCAGATTCAGAATTAATTATTTCATTAATTGCCTCACTTAATTCCAATCTCTTCAATTGGTATTCTGAATCAATTCCTTCAACAATATCACCTGTCTTTATATAATCATTGACCTCTGGTTCAGAAATTTGAACTAAAACACACTTATTATTATGCTCTTTTAGTTCAGGCATTATAAAGAAAGAAGAATTTTTCGGGAGTTTATTCTGAAATTTTTTATCAAGCCCTATGAAAACCTTAACTTTCCCATTATCAAAATCAATGTCCTTGACATTACCTATGGCTATCCCTGAAAGATAAACATTAGCTCCAGACTCAAGTTTTTTTGCATCTTTAAAAACAACTGTAAAGGTTTCGTCATTTTGAAAGGAAAAAAAGGCTGTTAGCCCCACTGCTCCCAGCAGCGCTGCTATTATAATAACTGTAACGGAGTTGCGCCCCATGATAGAACCTTATTGCCGTATTTCAGGTGATTACCCGAAATTTTTAAATATCGGTTATCATCTTATCAAATTCTTCTACTGAAATTGCCTGCGATGTAGTGAACGCAATACCAGTTAGTTTGCTCAGGGCAATAGAGGCCTTCATCGCCTGTTCTACGCCGGGGTAATCAACAATAGCTATTAAATCATGCTTGCCAAGCAAAGCATAAATAGATTTAACTTCGCCACCGCATTTTTTTATCAGATTTACTGCCTGATCGGTACGCTCCGGGCTTATGCCCTTTAATGATTCGGATGTGTACTTGCCTAACATAACAAATGTCGCCATAACTATTTCTCCTTTCCAATATGTAAATCTATATAATAATATAAATAATCATTATTAACAATAGACGATATTATTAATAAGTCAATAAAACGATTTCTATTACAAATATCCGAAAAAACTTCCAAAGACCTATAACCTTGAACACATGGGCAGAGTTATGGGAAGTGATTCAGGGGGATTATTGCTCGTAGCCTACGCATATGGAGCTGAGGTTTTCAAATTTACGAGGATATTTTGGGGAGTATAACCACAGAAAGCGGGGAATCATATGCTATTCCCCGCTTTCAATCTCTTTAGGCCATATAGGAAAGCCACTATTAACGCTCAAAGGAGAGAAAGCCTGAGCGTATGTGAGTTTATATAGTATAAATAATATTGTTACTTTTTCTTTGTATGGCATTCACCACAGGTAACAGGGCCTTTGTTTTCCTTTAAGTGACAATCTTTGCAGTTTGTATGAAATGCTCTCATAGCCGACATTTTCTTACCATCCGCCTTAAGGCTGTGGCATCCGGTACAGTCACTCAACTCAGATTCATCCCATACATTTTCACCATCTTTGTAAATGTGGTGGCATTCCAGGCAGTCAATCCCTAACTCATCAGCATGAAGTGCGTGAGGAAAAACAGCAGCAGGCCTTTCACGATCAACAAAGATATCATGTTGTAGCTGTTGAATGTCATCCTGGGCAAATGCTGCACTAATTATGATGAAAGGCGCAACACAGGCGGCAATTACCAAACACAGTATTATTTTATTATTATTATTATTCATTCGCACCTTCTTCTTCTTCTTTTGGTTTTAAATGATCCGGCACAATCACCATCTCGAGAAGAATAGGTTTCAGGAAACTCCATTTAATGCCAATTTTATAGACTTCTTCCAGGTCTCTTATAGCATCCCAGCAGTTATGACATGCAGAAACAACAAACTTTGTACCGGTTGCAAGAATCTGATCGCGTTTGACCTTGAGACCTATGTTTCTTTCCTTTCTGTAACGTCCTATACCGTTCATACCACCGCCACCACCACAGCAAAAATTGTGTTCACGGTTTGGGCTCATTTCACGGAAATCCTCTGCTATATACGACATGATTTTTCTTGTAACATCAGTCAAGCCATGATTTCTAACATAGTTGCACGGATCCTGAAGTGTACAGGGCTCTTTGATCTTTTTGGCTGGATCCAGCTTAAGTTTTCCTGTTTCCAGCGCCTCTAATACCCACTCAACGTAATGAAGCCCTGGGACAGGTGGATCGCCACTTTTTCGCCCAGCCCAATAAGGCCCTTCAGTAATAGTTGCACGGTGCTGATGGCCGCACTCTGTGCCAACATATCTCTTTACTTTTAGCCTTTCCATTGCCGCATAGACATTTTCTACCTGCTGCTTGCAACATGCCCAGTCACCGGCAAACATGGCAAGGCTTGTTCCCTCCCAACCCTTACTGGGGACCGTCCAACTTTCACCGGCCAGGTGGAACAAAATCGCTGCTACTGCAAGATCCTGCGGATAATGTTTTGGTTCACGGGCATTTACTACGTACATAATATCCGCCCCTACTTTATCGACGGGAATAGTCAATCCTGGATAGTACTCCTCATTTTCCTCTACCATCCACTCACAGGTCTCAACATAGTCTTCTACAGTAACATCCATCTGCGCATTGAATATCCAGTGCATTCCAGAGCCGATTTTCATTTCATGAGGAACAAAACCCTGAGAAAAGCAGAGCCCTCTCGTATAGCCGAACATAACGCCCATATCAATTCCATGAGGACAATACATTCCACATCGGTTGCAGCAGGTACACTTGCCCCATGCTGTATCCATACAATTAATCATGAAGTCGGTATCTACATCCCCGTTCCTTTTTACGATTTCACCAAGTGTGGATTGAATTTTATAGGAAGGGACCTGTTTGGGATCCCTGTCATTTGCAAGATAAAAGAAACAGGTATCAGCACACATGCCACAATGTGCACAAATTTTGAGCCAGGTCCGAATACGGGATTTGCATGAAGCATCCAGAGTTTTCTTAAAAGCTTCTGTATCAACAGGAAATTTTTTCATTTCCTCGTAATACGTTACGCCCCTGTCTGCTAATAAAAGATCAAGCATTTCTTTGTCTTTAACAGGCACTCTTGAAACCAGAGGTCGCTTGTCCTGAGGTTTTTCTTCCTGGGTTTTTGCTTCTTCAGCCATTTTTATCTCTCCATATATAAAATTATTATTTTAAAAAATTAATTCATCTCTAAAAAGTAACTACCAAGCGATTCCTCTTCCATGAGCGCCCCCTCTCTTTATTCCATAATCCATGCCGAGCTGAATTCTGGAGCAGAAGAAAAGGACGAAATGACACAGTTTAGTAAAAGGAATAGCTATCAGCATTATTTCTCCGGCAAGTATGTGAAGTATAGTCATGAGTTGGTTATCAAATATTTGATGATAGGCAAGAATACCTGTGATAAAAGGAGCCACTGCAATAGCCAGGACAAGGTAATCAGAACCGTCGGTTATGATTTTGACGTCTGGATTAGTCAGACGGCGCAATAAAAAGAAGACTCCAACAGCGATAACGACCATGGCCATGTAGTCCGGTATTGGGTCGGGAATAGTAATCCAGCTAATATTCCAGGATTCTTCTATTAGTACAACATGAGCCACCAGAAACAATGGTGCAATAATGAGGCATAAATGAAAAAGATAGGTAGCACCCATAAAGATCGGATGATTTACAGTTGTGCGATTCAGCGGTAAAAGCCAGTGAAAAAGTGATCTTATAGCACCTTTTATACCAAGACTTCTTTGAGTTGAATAGGCTACCCTGTCAAGCCTCCAGTCAAGACCTTTTACATACCATATTATTCTGTAAATACATCCAACAAAAAAAACAGCAAATGAGATTAAGGCCAATGGCCCCCTAACAAATTCATAAATAGCTACCATATTCCCCCCTAACTCTAAACTTTAAATACAAATTTTTTGTCTCTTGGAGACTAAAATTCCCCTGTTGAGCTATTATTATCTAATTACCATGCCATGCCACTTATCCTATCATGGGGCTTGTAATGATAATAACAGTAATAACAAGTTGATTAACAACAACCGGGCAGCTTAAACAAAGCTAAGTGGCTATGTTTCAAAAATATCAAAAATGTATAATTATAAATAATGATGGAGAAAAAGATTAACTAAAATATTATCCTTAAATCAAGGATTTTGTCAAGGAAAATTTTCAATTAAGAACCTGAACCGAATTTTTCACAAGTCACCAGTGTCCAATTAATAAATTTGAAATCTTTATAACTTGCTATTAAGTTTGAATCTCTGCGGGGTAGTTCATTATATATTGATGAAAAAGAGTGTAAAGATAATTAAAATATCAAAATAAGAAATATAGGGCATGATTTTAACTTCGGCCACTATCCTATGTTAAAGTCAATTAATGCTTACAAAACAAAAAATTGATGACTAATGATTGTCGATTGATGATTGAAGGTATTCTATTAATTTTATAACAGAAAAGACAGAGCGAATCCCGCCCAGGCGGGACACAAATCGACAATCAACAATCAACAATTTTGACCATGACAGGTATAGTTCATAAACACCATGCATAGTTGTTATTGGCCGAATTTAGAACCAAGCCCGAAATATATCAAAACAAAAAAATTAACTTTCTTGACTATTTTTATTTAAGTTTTTATGTTATGAGCATAAGCTAATAATAAATCTAAACAAGAGACAATTACCATGGATGAAAAAAAACTTCAGAATATATTTTACAATACCTCATATGGCAAAAAGATTCTGAAATGTATACAGTGCGGCACATGCAGCGCCTCGTGTCCACTGACAGGATTGATGGAACATGGCCCGAGGGAGCTTTTTGCTCTCATTCGTGATGGAGATATGGAGCTGGCTTTGCGATCCGAAACTCCATGGTATTGCGTTTCTTGCTATCAGTGCGTGGTCCGATGTCCGCAGGAAATTCCCGTAATTGACCTCATGTACTGCCTGAAGCGAATGTCAAGGGAGTATGATATGGTTCCGGTTTCGCACAAAATTCCTGACCTTTACCGTGCCTTTTCACAGGCAGTGGATCATCATGGAAGGATTTCCGAGGCTATGGTAATGGCTAATTATGGAATACTGCATCCTGTTGATGCTTTCAAAAACATCTCCATGGCTCTGGAACTTCTGAAAAGGAAGCGGCTCGAATTTTTTCCCCGACAAATAATTGGACGAAGGTGGGTTGCACAGCTTCCTGCCGGCGAGAAAGTGAGGAAGAATACATAGTGAAATATGGTTTTTTCCCAGGATGTTCTTATAATTCTGCCGCCGGATACAGGCAGTCGGTGGATGCGATAAACCGTTTGATGGGAATAGATCTGGTTGAAATTCCGGATTGGAACTGCTGCGGTGCAACGGCATTCTTCAGCCTTGACGAATTCAAGGCTCTGGCGCTGACTGCAAGGCTCTTTGCCTTGGCACAGGCCAGCGGGTTTAGGGAAATCGTTACGGTTTGCAATGCCTGCTATACCACTCTCCGCAAGGCAAACCAGATTTTAAGCAGCAATCCTGAAACTGTCTCCAGAATAAATGAAGAACTTTCAAAAGAGAGCCTTTTGATGGAAGGTGATTTTTCAGTCCGACATTATCTTGATGTTCTTTATAATGACGTGCCGGCAGAAAAATGGTCGGAAAATCTGACTGAAAGACTCAAGGATTACGAAGTAGCATGCTATTACGGTTGCCAATTTACCAGGCCTTGGGGCGACATTGATCATATGGAGCAGCCGACGATTCTTGATCGTTTTATTGAGAGACTTGGTTTTTTGCCGGTTGATCATTCAGCCAGGACGATTTGCTGTGGTGCTTCCCATGCGATTTCCTATGCAAAGGAATGCGGTTTGCTGATTTCCCGCATTATTCGGGAAGTCCGAGCTAAAGGCGGCCGTGTGATAACGACCATATGTCCTCTGTGCCAGTTTAATCTTGATTCGGGGCAGAAGGGCATACGTAATCCTATACCTGTTCCTTTTTTTACTCAGCTTGCCGGTCTTGCCCTTGGTATTAATGCTTCTGAGCTGGGACTGGATAAACTGCTGGTTCCAATAAACAGGATTTTGAGTCGGAAATTATGAAGTACGATAAACTGAAAATCGGAGTATATATCTGCCATTGTGGAATGAACATTGCGCCGAAGGTTGATGTTGAGGCAGTAGTTGAATTCGCCAAGGAGCTGGATCATGTTGCTATTGCCCGTGAATATAAGTTTATGTGCTCCAATCCAGGGCAGGAACTTATCAAAAACGATATCAAAGAACTCGGACTAAACCGTGTAGTGGTAGCATCATGTTCTCCCCGTATGCATGAGCCAACCTTCAGAAAAGCTTGTGAAAAAGCGGGTATAAATCCACATTATTTTCAGATGGCTAATATCCGCGAGCATTCGTCATGGGTAACCAAGGACTCGAAGGAGGCTACAGCCAAGGCCAAGGATCTGGTGGCTGCTGCTGTTGCAAGGGTTGCCTATCATCGTCCTTTGCATAGCCGTGAAATGGCTGTAAAGAAGTCTATTCTGGTAATAGGTGGAGGTATAGCCGGAATGCAGTCAGCGATTTCAGCGGCTGACTCCGGTTACAAGGTTTATCTGGTTGAACGGGAACCATCAATCGGTGGTCATATGGCTAAGTTCGACAAAACATTTCCAACCCTTGACTGCGCTGCGTGCATAATGACTCCCAAAATGGTAACTGTCGGTCAACATGAAAACATTGAGCTGCTTACATACAGCGAAGTCGTTTCTCTTGAAGGTTTTGTCGGAAATTTTAAGGCAAAAATACTTAAAAAACCTCGCTATGTGGATGAAGACAAGTGCACAGGCTGTGGCGTGTGTATGGAAAAATGCCCCATAAAGAAAATTCCCAGCGAATTCAATGAACGCCTTAGTAATAGAACGGCTATTTATTCTCCCTTTCCCCAGGCGGTTCCAAAGACACCGGTCATTGATCCTGAACGATGCCGCGTTCTTGCAAAGAACAAACGTTGCGGAGCCTGTGAGAAATTCTGTGATGCCGGTGCCATAGACTTTGAACAGAAGCCCATGTATCTGGATATTGAGGTTGGAGCGGTTATTGTTTCAACAGGATTTAAAACAATTGATCCTACATCTCTTGTAAATTACGGGTACGGTCGTTATCCAGAAGTCTACACCAGTCTTGAATTTGAGCGACTTAACAATGCTACCGGTCCGACTTCCGGCAAAATTCTAATGAAGAGCGGCAAGCCCCCGGAAAAAGTGGCCATAATTCACTGTGTAGGATCCCGAGATGTAAGATACCGTAAATATTGTTCGCGAGTCTGCTGCATGTATTCAATAAAATTCGCCCATCTCGTAAGAGAAAAGACAGGTGCCGAGGTATGGGAATTTTATATAGATATAAGGTCTCCAGGCAAACTTTATGAAGAATTTTACAGCCGTGTTCAGGAAGAAGGAGTTCACTTTGTCCGGGGCAGGGTGGCTGAGGTGACAGATATCCCTGACAATCAGGAAGATTTTGGTCGTCTGACTGTTGTTGCAGAGAACACCCTGACACGCCAGCCAAAAAGGATCCCGGTTGATATGGTGATCTTGAGCGTAGGACTTGAACCTGCCGATGGCTCAGAAGATGTTGCCAGGCTTGTCGGTGTATCAACAGATGGAGATGGCTGGCTGACTGAGCTCCACGCGAAACTGGCACCTGTGGCCACACCAACAGGCGGTATTTTTCTTGCCGGATGCTGTCAGGGGCCTAAAGATATCCCGGATACTGTGGCACAGGCTATGGCGGCAGCAGGAGAGGCTGCTTCCCTGCTTTCCAAAGGAACGGTCAGCACCAGGACCGAAATATCTTATATTGATCCTGACCTATGTGCGGGCTGCCAGACATGTTTAAATGTCTGCGCATATTCTGCAATACAATTTGATGCCGGACGAGGTGTTTCAGTAGTCAATGAAGTATTGTGCCAGGGATGCGGCAGTTGTTCTGCTGCTTGTCCCAGCGGTGCTGCAAGTGTTAAACATTTTACTGACAAGCAGGTTATGGAAGAAATGGAAGCTATTCTTAACTAAATTGAGCGATTGTTGAGATTGTTGAAGATAGGAGGCTTTGAGGCCTCGATTACAGCACTTAGAGCAGGTATCAGATAATTTTTTTAAAAGAGCCAAATAATTAAGCATCAATTCTAAACCACTAAGCCTCGGGATCTGATCAAGCCAGGCACATAGGAGATATGGATCATAGGATAAAGGCATCGGCAGTTTAGCATCTTACTATCTGAGTGGGTATGGTGCCGTCCTCGAAACTGATTGAGTAATTATATTTGGCTTTTTAAAAAAATTATCTGATACCTGCTCATGGCGATAAAGAGGAAATTCATTTAGAATTATTTTAACAATACCCTTCAGGTAAAATTTGAAATGCTCAACTTAGGTCTTATTTAGGAGTGAAGATATGTCAGATGAGTTTGAACCTAAAATAATCGCTCTTGTATGCAACTGGTGTACCTGTACAGCTGCAGACCTTGCGGGTACTTTAAGGCTTGCCTATCCGGCAAACATACGTATGATCAGGCTTATGTGTACAGGCATGATAGATTCTAAATATGTTTTAAAGGCATTTCTTGATGGGGCAGACGGGGTCTTTATAGGAGGTTGTCATCCCGGAGACTGTCACTATATCAATGGAAATCTCAAGGCCAAAAAAAGAATTTCCGGGATCAGTAAAATTGTGGAACAGTTCGGGTTCGATCCTGAGCGTCTTAGGCTTCGCTGGATAGGTGCCAGCGAAGGACCAGAGTTCCAGCAGAATATGACAGAATTTGTTGAGTCTATAAAGGCTCTGGGGCCTACACCGGTGAGAGACTGTATGATACTTTAATAAAGAGGTAATAATGACAATGTATGCCGTTTTGGAAACAAATAATAACCCTTCGGATACTCTTAGAACCGTTCTGAAAAATATACTGTCTGAGAAGCTTGTTGATGCTGTGCTGGTGCTGTCCAAAACAAAGTATTCGTCTTTGCCAATGCCAACGTTAATTGCAGATCCGGAAAAAATGGAGCAAGCAGAACCTCTGGCTCCTGTAGCTCCTTTCAATGCAGCACGACAGGCAGCTTCTGTTTTAAGATATCCAACAGGGAAAAAAGTAGCAGTCGTTCTAAGGCCTTGTGAAATAAGGGCATTGATTGAACTGTCAAAGTTGAAACAATGCGTGCTTGACGAAGCGATACTTATTGGATTTGACTGCATGGGACGTATTGAAAACGATAGTTATCTGGAGATGGCTGCACAGGAAGAAGATATTACCACGTCG
>JAHIKR010000095.1 GCA_018897415.1 Pseudomonadota bacterium | reverse complement strand
CTGCAAACACACCTTGGCAAAACCGGCGGACATATGCACTTGCCTTCCAGAAGTTTTATCTTTTTTTTTACAATCCTGTCTTCGAGCGAATGAAATGATATTACGCAGAGCCGGCCTTCGGGCCTCAACAAGTCAACAGCGTTTTCCATGAATGAATTGAGTATATCCAGCTCTCTGTTAACAACTATTCTAACTGCCATAAACACTCGAGTGGCTGGGTGAATCCTTCCCTTGAATGATGCTTTGCCCGAAACGGCTCTGCATACGATTGCTGCCAGCTGCCTGCTGGATTTAATTTTTTCTTTCTTTCTTACCTTAACTATTTTTTGTGCTATCTTGCGTGCCCGGCGCTCCTCTCCATACTTATAAAAAATTTCAGTAAGGCTTTTTTCATCCATCGTATTTATCAACTCTTCAGCCGTTGTATCCGATTCAATGTTCATCCGCATATCCAGCGGTTCATCTTTTCTGAAGCTGAAACCCCGTCCACTTGATTCGAGGTGATGGAATGAAATTCCAAGGTCGAGAAGAATACCGTCTACAGCAGCAATATTCAAATGTGAAAGAATTTTCGGAAGATTTACAAAATTGTCATGAAAGAGATGGATATTTAACTCGTATGGTTTTAGATTTTTTTTTGCGTTTTTTATCGCATCTATATCCTGATCTATGCCAATCAGAATCCCGTCTGGAACAATCTTTTCCAAAATGGCGCTCGCATGACCTGAACCGCCAAGCGTACAATCCGCATAGATTTTCCCTGGCCTACAATTAAGGTAATGGACAACCTCGCTTAACATTACAGGGATGTGTTTGTACGGCATAGAATTAGAGCCCTAATTTTGCTATTTCGTTGCTGACAGCCTCCTTTTTCATATCTTCTTCCATCTGCATCACTTGCTGCTCGTAATTTTCCTTAGACCATATTTCAAAATGAACTATCTGCCCCACAAGTACGATCTCCTTTTCAAGTTCCGCATACTGCCTCAAAACCGGTGGAATCAGGATTCTGCCCTGCTTGTCGCAATTACAATCAGATGCACCTCCTATGAATACTCTCCTGAAGCGACGCATATACTCGCTTGTTTCAGCCATTGACAAAACTTTGGATTCGATCTTGCTCCATTGATCGAACGTATAGACAAAAAGGGCTTTATCCAACCTGGTAACCACTACTCCGTCGCCGCCTCCTGCTTTTATAGCGTCACGGAATCTGGCCGGAACTATTATACGTCCCTTTGAATCAATTGTATGAAAGGAGCTTCCTCTGAACATAAATCACCATTGATACCCACTTTTTTCCACTATATTTTTCTAAAACTATATTATTCAACAAATGTCAAGAAATAAATATGCGAAATTAATTTATTTTTTATAATAATTCATAAAAGTTAAATGCGTCAAGGTAAATTAATTTTTATGTGGCGTTTTGTGGGGTTCTTAATTGGCAAGGGTCAACCCGTATTTTTTACACGGCGGGCTTGCCGAAGGCCTTGTGTTTATCGGCTTGGAAGGCAAAATTGCTCGAAGTCGTTCGCAAAAGATTTTTTACTCGACCCGCTCAAATTTCTTTGCGCAAGAGGAATTTTCAGATACATGCTTTCAGATACAAAAGGATTTGCATTCAAATAAACTATAACCTATAGTTAAATCAGTGATGAGAAAGAAATTAAGCAATGATACAGAACCCTGAACAACTGAAAAAACTGGAAGACAGATTTATTCGAGATGAAGGCAAGCTGAGTTTTTCCCATGCCATACGTCTTTTTACATATATGTGGAATGAGGGCGTGAGTCTCGGCATTTTCCCTCCCAAAGAGCCCTTAGAAGGAATAGAGGTAGATATAAGGATTGCGAAGGTTTTGAATTCATGTTCGAAAAAATCCTTTCCAGTATAGGCGTATCTCTCAAAAAGCATGACATTCCCTACATGATTATCGGGGGACAGGCCGTATTACTTTACGGAGAACCCCGCCTTACCAGAAATATTGACATTACCCTTAAACCTCTTCCCAAAGATCTGAAATCATTTGTCAGGCAAACCATGGTGCTGCCGGCCCTGGACGAAACTACTGGGATAAGAGTAGATTTCATTTTCTCATTTACCCCCTATGAAACAGAAGCAATAAATCGTTCAAAAAAAATAAAAATATTGAATCAGGAAGTCAATTTTGCCTCTCCTGAAGATCTAATAATCCATAAAATCTTCGCAGGCAGACCACGAGAT
>JAHIKR010000094.1 GCA_018897415.1 Pseudomonadota bacterium | reverse complement strand
TTCATCGAAAAATATGATACATGGAGAGGCCTGCCTGGCTTTCTTGAAAATTTCCCTAACTCCCTTCTCGCTTTCTCCAACCCATCTGGAGAGAAGTTCCGGGCCTTTGACCGAAATAAAATTTACCTCTGATTCAGAGGCAACTGCCTTGGCAAGCAAGGTCTTGCCTGTTCCAGGTGGGCCATATAGCAATATACCTTTGGAAGGACTGGTTTTCGCATATTCAAACAGATCGCTGTATTTCAGAGGCCACTCGATGGTTTCCATAAGAACCCTTTTTACTTCATCGAGCCCGCCGACATCGCTCCACTTTACATCTGGAATTTCTGTGAATACTTCCCTGATAGCTGAAGGCTCAACTTCCTTAAGGGCTTCCATGAAATCATCCATAGTCACCTGAAGTTTCATCAAAGTCTCGTAAGGGATTTCTTCCAACTGGAAGTCAATGATAGGGAAGAGCTCCCTCAGGGTGACCATCGCTGCTTCACGCGAAAGTGCTTGCAGATCCGCTCCAACAAACCCATGAGTAATCTCGGATATACGGACAAGATCTACATCCTCGGCCAGGGGCATTCCCCGTGTGTGGACATCCAGTATTTCAAGGCGGCCGTTTTTGTCAGGTATGCTGATCTCGATCTCACGATCAAAACGTCCAGGTCTTCTCAAGGCTGGATCAAGGACATTTGGGATATTGGTGGCACCTATAACGATGAGCTGACCTCTTGAAGAAAGCCCGTCCATCAAAGCCAGAAGCTGAGCTACAATCCTTTTTTCTACCTGTTTCTCTCCCCCCATTTCTTCTCGTTTGGGAGCTATGGCATCAATCTCGTCCAAAAATATAATACTGGCGGGATGATTCGATGCTTCACTAAATAAACGCCTCAGGTGGGCCTCGCTTTCACCATAAAACTTATGCATGATCTCCGGCCCACTTATAGTTACGAAGTAAGCATCGGTTTCATTGGCTACAGCACGGGCAATGAGAGTTTTTCCACATCCGGGAGGGCCGTGCAAAAGCACACCTTTTGGAGGATCAATACCCAATCTTTCAAAAACCTGGGGATATTTCAGCGGCAGCTCGATCATCTCTCGAATTCGCCGGATCTCCTTGCCCAGCCCTCCGATATCTTCATAGGATATCCTGGCCCTGGCTTCGCCGGCACCCTTCTTTTCCTGAATCTTGATAGAGGTATCTGACTGGATTATCACCACCCCTGAAGGCATAGTGGAGACAACTTTAAAATCCTGGGTTCGAGTTCCGATAAGTCTTGCTCTTACCGTATCACCCTCCAATAGCGGCAAACCCTCAAGAAGGCTCCCGATATAGCGGGCATCATAGGAACGCATACTTGTCAAAGGGGCAACGACAATCTTGTGGGCTGGATTAAATTCGGACTTTGTGATGGTAATTTTTTCGTCAATTCCAATACCGGCGTTTTCGCGGGTAATTCCATCCAGGCGAATCAGGTCTTTGCCCCGGTCATCCATATAGGCAGGCATAACCTTTGCCACGGTTTCCCTTTTTCCCTTGAGGGTTACCACATCTCCCACTTCAACCCCGATTTTCCTGAAATAGGCAGGGTCCAGGCGAACAATGCCACGGCTTACATCCTTGGATGATGCCTCTGCTACTTTCAGGGTAAGGGGTTTATTCTCAATATTTTTTTTCATAGTCCATCTCGCAATGAAAGGGCTGACTTGAAATAATCCCCCCATTAAAAGGGAGGTAAGCTTATTTAATGGAGGATATTGGGGGGATTATTTCAAGCCAGCCCTTTCATTTGACCTTTATTTCATTCACTGACCACTGTTCACTGTTCACTGGTCTTTATCTTAATCTCCAACACCCCATTCTTGTATGACCATTTCATATTCTCGGCTTTTGCAGGCTTAGAGAGAAGGATCTCTTTTTGATATTTTCTTTTTTCCCCATCGGCGCTGATATCAAGTATGTCGCCTTTAATCTCCAAATGGATGTCGTTTTTCTCGATGCCCGGCATTTCTGCAATAATATGGATCTCATCGGCTTCATCGAAAACATCTACCATGGGCTCGCGCATCTCTTCCACCACCGGCCCCTCAGGTGTTTTCTTAATGTTCCCAAAGGGTTTTACGGAAGTTCTGCCGTCGGCCATGGTGCGGACATTAATCCCGTAAACACCCTTTAAATCTTTAAGCCCCTTGATTTTATCAAGGCCACTAAAGTTGATCTCCCCTGTTTTGGAAAGCTCTTCGCCCTTTTCGGCTAACTTAGTTGCGGCATCAATCAAATTGCCAAGCCCTTCGAAAAGACCACCGAGCCCGAAATCAAAGCCGGTACCCTTCTCTTTTTCTTCAGTTCCTTCCTTCTTCTTTTTCTTCTTGTCAGTCATTTGCATACTCCTATCAGTGTTCAGTGGTTAGTGATCAGTGTTCAGTGGTTAGTAATTGCTGTTCACTATTCACTATTCACTGTTCACTGTCCACTAACTACCACTTTACAACTATATTCACAAAATTAAATGGCGGCGCCGGCCCAATATATTTGAATGCCATCCGGTCATCATGTTTCTTAACCAGATCTTCTACCAGAAAATCGAACTCTTTTTCACGTGACCTGTCTATCAGAAAAGCGGCATTTAAAAACATACTGTCTCCAAACAGATTATTTTCTTTAACATCTACATATGTCCGTTTAAAATTATTTAATATTCCCCATGCCTCATCGGCCTTTTTTTTGTCCAACGCCTCTTTTACCGCCTTGCCTAAAACAACTTTTGCGGTATTGTCAATTTTTGCC
>JAHIKR010000093.1 GCA_018897415.1 Pseudomonadota bacterium | reverse complement strand
GAATGAGCTTTGACTTATCCGGGGTTTTTTTATGGGCAAACAACTTACCAATTTAAGGAGGCTATTATGAAAAAAGAACGTATCATTTCCTATCGTCGTCGCTGCAGGCAGATCGGCACAGGACTTTCTCATTATATTCTGATCGTATCAAAAACAACCAAAAAATAGAAATAAAGGAATAATTTCATGGATGATGAAAATCAGTTGCAGGCAAAATATGCCAACACAGGGTATGGGCCTCAATTCGTCTTTCTGGACATAGGTCTTCCTGATAAAATAGCTGTTGTGGAACCAAATGTCGCGTTTTGGGCTCTGGTGAATCACGACGCTGTTCAGACTGCCCTTGCCGGCACACTGGTTGCAGATTTTCAAAGAAAAGCCGAGGATTTCAAAAAAGAAATGGATTATCTCCGTTTTGGCCTGAAACCCTCGGCTGTTTACTTTAATGCTACGGAACGTTGTAATTTTAACTGCACATACTGTTATCTGCCGGAAAAGATGCGCCGCAACGGCAAGACAATGACGGTCAATGAGCTTTGTGATGCCATGGAGCGTCTTTACAGTTATTTTCACAGGATCTTGCCTGACGATTCAAAGCCTCAAATCATTTTCCACGGAAGTGAGCCAATGATGGCCAGAGAATCCATGTTTGCGGGAATTGAGAAGTTCCGCGACAAATTTCATTTTGGAGTCCAGACAAACGCCTCGCTTCTGGATGACGAGGCAATCTCATTTCTTACAGAACATAATGTGGGAATCGGAATTTCGTTAGATGCTCCTGAAGCCGCTATTGCAGATAACCTGCGAAAAAACTGGCACGGTACGGGAGCTTTCGACAGTATAGTAAAGATTATAGACAAGCTTGCAACATATCCGGCTTTTAACGTAATCACCACGGTAACTTCCATGAACGTACACACTTTACCCCAAATGGTGGACTTCTATCATGATCATGGGGTAAAAACAGTTATGTTCAATCCCGTGCGGTGCACTCAGGAAGGCGGCAAAAAGCTGAAACCCAGTAATCATACAATGACGGAATATTTCTGTAAAGCTCTCGACAGAACTTATGAGCTTTACTCCAAAACAGGCCAAAAACTGGTAATCGCAAATTTTGCCAATGTGTTAATGGGGATTGCCGGCCCCACTGGCAGGAAACTGATGTGCGATATTTCTCCCTGCGGAGGCGGCCGCTGTTTTTTTGCGCTTTCAGCTCTGGGAGGTGTCTTTCCATGCAGTGAATTCATTGGTTTCCCTGAATATCAGGGTGGCAATCTGTTTCAAGATGATCTGGATGTCATCCTGAAAACCAGACCTTTTGAGGAAATTACGACCCGAACAGTTGAAAATATAGAACCATGCGCAAACTGCGCTATCCGGCATTTCTGCGGAGCGCCATGTCCTGCTGAAATCAAAATGTTTTCAGGAACCCTGAATGCCCCCAGCCCTTACTGTGAATTCTATGAAGAACAGGTTCGATATGCGTTCAGGGTAATTGGTCAGGGCCTTGAAGATGCTTATATGTGGGATGGCTGGCGGGAAGATACGGAAGAAACATTTAACCTAAATTGAGCATTTTTCAAAGGTCTCGTCCCTTTTCAGGTTTATCCGGGTTAGGTTTAGAGAGAGTTTCGTATCTAACAATACCTTTATAAACCCCACATAACCAACCGCTAAAACCAGATCTGGTTTTGATAAGATACCATGAATCAAGCGGGGTATTGTTGGGAGCTTCCTTGATTATTTGAAATTCTGAACCTTCAGCAAGATTGCCAATAATTTCACTGTTTATAGAATGGCTTTTTCGGACATTCATTTTTGAGATCAGAATGTACCACTTATCTTTTTCTTCTGAAAGCGATAATGTTTTGATATCGGATGGTTTCTCGTCAGGATAAAGTTTTGTTAAAAAAATGCCCGCAATTTCATTAGAGCATGAAATTATGTCTTCATAGGCTAATAAAGCTGCTTCTCTGTTTTTGTTGTTTAAATAAATAATGCCTGCCTGATAGTAATGATCAGCAGCCAAAATATGTTTTTTTGTTTCTTTATATGCTTGTCCAAGGTTACAGTGAATAATCGGAGAGTCTGGTTCGATTTTCAAAGCCTTTTTAAGTATCGGAATTACTTGATCAAACATCTTTTTTTCTATGTAAACAGTTCCTAACATATGATATGAGGGTGCGAATCTGGAATCCAAAGCAATAGATTTTTTAAATTCCTCAATTGCATTATCATGCATCCCTTTTTTATACAAAGAAAATCCAAGGTCATGATGCATACGAACATCATTGGGATTTATAGCAAGGCCTTTTTTGTAGGCTTTGATTGCTTCATCCCACATCTCTTTAATACTATAGATATACCCTAAATTACTATAACTTGACACATTGTCAGGATAAAGAGCTATAGTTTTATTAAAACAGTAGATGGCCTTTTCATAATTTTTTTCTTCAACACTTTTAATTCCCTTTGTGAACCATTCTTCTGCGCTTTCCTCAGCCCATACCAAATTGGTTAGAAAGAACAGTGCAATCAAAATAATTAGAGTATGTGTTCTCAATTTTCCCCCTTGAACTTATTACTTAGTTTTTTCTTTTGATCTTCATACCAGCGAGCAAACAGCTTGTCAAAATACTTTTCATCCTGTACCATTTCTCTGGTAACTTTATATGGCTCCCTAATGCCCATATAATTTAATGCTGATGCGCCGAAGAATAATTTTTTAAGTGTTTCGGATATCTGCAGGTTATTCTGATGTGCATATTGTTCTATATAACTCTGAATATCTTCGTCCAAAATAAGTTCAACTCCATATTCTTTTTTAAAATTTTCAACAAAATCCGCAAATGGAGACCTTTCCAGCATTTTTAACAGTTCATCTTTGGGTCTTTCACATAGCTTCTTAGTAACCTCTAATTTTGAAAAATTTGTACCTGGAAGTTCAAATTGGAAATCTGTTAAGATGCTTTCCCATACACTTACCAGAGCACGGGCGCCTGTCTTTTGATTTTCTGCCTTTTCCGCTATATATTCAACCGCTTCAGGCGTAAATTCCAAATCAATATTGAACAACTTAAATTCCAGCTTATATTGATTGAGAATCGAATCTTCGGTTTCCTGCATAATGCGAATTAAATCGTTTTTGGACAACAGATTGACAAAGGTTCTTATTGGAGATCTGCCGATCAATTCGGGTAAAAGTCCGAATTCAATAAAATCCTCTGCTTCTGCTTCCTTATAATAGCTTTGCAATTGACCTTTATCACCCTTTTTGTCGTCTTTAGCAAAGCCCTTAATCTCAACACTTCCATTTTCGTGTACCCTACCCTTGTGCTGCAAACGCTTTTTTACAATGGATTCCAGATTATCTCCAAGTCTTTCAAAAGAGCCGCCCAATATAAACAGTATCTTTTCAGTACTTATCATGCTCTCTTGTTTTGCAGCCTTTTTGCCTCTTTGCCTGTCTAAAACTTCCTGGATTTGAGAAGCAGCAGAATAAGGATTATTTATTGAAACAGACTTTCTTTCTATCAGTTTAAGGACCGACCTTTGAAATCCTTCCCTGGAGATATCATGCCCTGATAGTGAACCATCTTTTGCCTTTTTGTCAATTTCATCAATACATATTAAGCCGCCATAGGCACTTATGAAACTAGACTGTTCTTCTCGATTATAACCTGGTGCCAAATCAATCAATTCTCGTATCATATCATCGGCGGTTTTACCGACATAGCCGGCCTCTGTATAATCGGTAGCATCAATTATAAGTGTTGGAACCTGCAAAAGATCACCTAAAACCTCCACACTGTAAGTCTTTCCACTGCCTGAAGGTCCGGCTGTAATGGTATTTTTCTTTCGAAATCTTATTACCGTCACATCATCCGGATGCTCGCTAAGATATTTTATCATAGCAAAATGATATGCAGCGGCAATTGCGAGCCTTTTCTTATACTCTTCCTGCCCAATGACATACTTGTCTAAATGGTTTTTAATTTCTTTAGGGGTATAAATTTTAGGCGCCAAAGACCCCGGAGTTTGTTTTCTTGCACCAAAGCGTTCTGCAAGAATAGAATTGAATATCTCTTTAGACTTCTCCTCAGCATCAAGATACGCTTTGGCGGCTTCTTTTTCAGAACAATCATAATCGCTCATTATTTGTGTTATGGCTTCTTTGGGGATTGATATTTTCATACTAATTATTTATCACTATCTGCGTTAAATTGCAAGATAATCTGGATAGAACTTAGTTCGCTTTGCTCACAATTGGAATAATGGAATATTGGAATGATGGGAAAATGGGTCAGTGGTTTTACCCTGTTAAATAGGGTTCCCTACGAGAAATTTAACAGGGTGAATTGGCAAAATCTCTCTTGACAGGCAAGTTAATAAGTGTGTAACTTCCTCTAAAAACCAACATTCCATTATTCCAACATTCCATTATTCTATGCGCGAGGCAAAAAACCAGGTTTCGAAAACTCCCTATCATTTCAATAGGTTGTAGAAATTCCAAGACTTTTATTTATGTTGATAGCATCTGATTTAAATCTTGTTTTCCTTTTCAGGCCGCCGCGCGAGAAATACAGCAACGGAAGGCTGCAAAGTCTTACCGATGCAGAATCCAAAGAAAAAGAAGATAGCAGTGAGGAGTTCATACTCTGCCGTCAATGTCTTCAAATTATTACAAGCAAGGCTGAACGAATTGAGGTCGAAGGTTCACATTACCACACCTTTGCCAATCCTCATGGCATTATATATGATATAGGGTGTTTTAGATCAGCAGATGGCTGCGGCTATGTTGGATCATACTCCTATGAATTTGTATGGTTTAAAGGCTTTAACTGGAGAATTGCTGTCTGCAAACTTTGTCTTACACATCTTGGCTGGCTTTTTGCTTCACAAAGCAATGAAAGTTTCTATGGCCTTATTCTTAATCGCATTATTGACTCAACTTAGGATTTGACTGTGCGTGCAGTAATACAGAGAGTTAAAGAAAGCTCGGTAAGGGTTGATAACAAAATAACAGGAAAGATCGGCAAAGGCCTTCTGGTGCTTCTGGGAGTAGCTGAAAGCGACAGGCCAGGTGACGCTGATTACCTATCAGAGAAAATTATTAACTTAAGGATATTTGAAGATGAAAATGGCAAGATGAATCGTTCTTTGCTTGAAACCGGCGGTGAGATGCTTGTTGTGTCTCAGTTTACCCTGCTTGGTGATTGCAGAAAAGGAAGGCGACCGTCATTTGTCAATGCTGCCAGCCCTGAAAAAGCTAACGAACTTTATGAATATTTTGTCAAAAAGGTCAGAGACAAAGGCATCTTTGTCGAAACTGGTCAGTTTCGCGCCATGATGGATGTGTCATTGATTAATGACGGGCCTGTTACTCTCATAATAGAAAGCAGATAATTCATGACTATTTTTGTAACCAATGTTGTTAACTTAAGCGCATTTTGTTTTGAACCGCAGAATACCCGCCTGCCATGCATAGTACACAGGGATGGAACAATAATTGCGATCCCGATATAAACATTGAGGTGCTATCTCTAATCTGCCCAAAGGCATTGCGGGCAGGTCGAACAAGGAATAATGAATGTCGAAGTAATGAAAAACTTTATTAAACTTCATAATTCGACATTCGACATTCGACATTCGTTATTTGTATTTTTCTAAAACCCCTGAACTGTGAGCCATGAACCGTAAACCGTTACCAATATTTTTCACTTTTCTTTTTTGGTTTTTACTGTTCTTTCAAATTCAAGATATTCAAGCAGAAAAGCTAAGTGATGTAGCAGATCTTATTGGGGATCAGGATGCCGTTCTTGTAGCTGATCAGCAGGGCAGAATTCTACTTTCCAAAAATGCCGACAAAAAACTCATTCCTGCTTCTACCTTGAAAATACTCACCTCTTTAGTGGCAATACATTATCTGGGGCCGGATTACAGATTTGCTACTGAATTCTACCTGGATAACGATTCAAATCTTAAAATAAAAGGATATGGCGATCCGCTGCTGACATCTGAAATTCTGGAGGAAATATCCAAAGCACTTGTCTCAAGACTTGATGCAGAGCATAAAAAGATTAAAGATATTGTTTTAGATGATTCATATTTCAAGCAACCCATTATAATACCTGGAATTACCTCATCATCACAGCCCTATGATGCACCAAATGGGGCGCTTTGCGCCAATTTCAATACTGTTTACTTCAGGCGCCTTGAAAACGGCAAATATGTCAGTGCGGAAGAGCAGACGCCTCTGCTACCGTTTGCATTAAGAAAAGTTAGAGAATCAAAACTAACCATGGGAAGAATAGTGTTTTCCCATAAAAAAAATGAAAACACACTTTACTTTGGGCATCTCCTTAAATACTTCCTTGAAAAAGAAGGTGTTGAATCTAATGGCGATATAAGGCTTGGAAGAGTTAATAAAGAAAATGACAGGCTATTATTTAAGTATATATCTATTTTTTCAATAAAGGAAATCATATCAAAGCTTATAGAGCATTCAAACAATTTTATGGCTAATCAACTGCTCATTTCCGCCGGTACAAAACTTTACAGACCGCCCGGCACCCTTGATAAGGGCGTTCTTGCAGCATTAAATTACACAAAGAACGTACTTAACATAGATAATATCTCTATTATTGAAGGCTCAGGAATATCAAGACAAAACAGGAGCTCTGCAAATAGCCTGCATAAAATTCTTGAAAAATTCGAGCCTTACTACGAGCTGATGCACAAATCGGGCAGAGAGTTTTATAAGACAGGAACTCTTGACGGCATCAGCACAAGGGTTGGATATATAAGAAACGAAAGAGGGGGATTGTATCGTTTTGTTGTGCTGATAAATACACAGGGAAAATCAGCGGAATCTATAATGAATAGGCTCTTGAAGGTAATAAAATAGCTTTGAAAAACTTCTAAGGTCTCAACTGCTTGTAATGTGAGCATATGCGCTGTGGTTGTGGATGGACTCAAAATTTTCAGCACTTACGGAAAACCAGGTTACATTATCGTCTTGTTTAAGCTTTATGGCTATATCCCTCACAATATCTTCAACAAACTTTGGATTACTGAACCCGTGCTCTGTTATATACTTTTCGTCAACCCGCTTCAAAACAGAATATACTTCGCTTGATCCAGACTTCTCAACAAGTTCGATCATATCTTCTATCCATATAAATTTCTTGAACCTGATGCTAAGACTGACTTCCCCGCGCTGATTGTGAGCTCCCGCCTCACTTATTTCCTTCGAGCAAGGACACACAGAAGAAACAGGAACAATCACTTCTGACACAAGATCAATTTCATCATCAGGTCCGCTCGATCCTATAAGCCTGCAGGTATAGTTCATAAGGCCTGGTGCGCTGCTAATCGGAGCCTTTTTTTCGATAAAATAGGGAAAAGTCACTTCTATGTGAGAAGAAGCGGCATTTAAATGTTTTTTCATCTGCTCGAGAGCATCTGATATCTTTTTAAAAGAAACCTCTGGACGCAAAAGGTTGAGGATTTCCACAAAACGGCTCATATGTGTGCCCTTGTATTCGTGGGGCAAATCAACATACATATTTATCGTAGCAACTGTATCCTGGCAACCGTTTCTCCGATCAAGAACAGTTATAGGATATCGAAGATTCTTTATTCCTACCTTGTCTATTGTTATGTTGCGGTAATCTATCTGATTCTGGATATCTTTCATGCTTCGTAACCACTCAGGTTGTCAGCTTCACGGTTCACGGTTTTTTAATGAATTTTGTAATGATTCCAGTACGTTTAAGATTGAAATCCACATCATTGCCAGGCTTTCTTAATTATCTTCTTGCTTTTCTTCTTTTTCTTCTTCCTTTAAAATTATCTTGCCTGCAGCAATTTCTCTCAGAGAAACGACTATATCTTCATTTTTCGGTGAACTCACTAAATATTCAGATCCATCACGGACCTGCCTTACGCGTTTAGCCGTCATGTTGCAAAGCAGGAAACGGTTTGATACGCGCTTCATGCAGTCTTCAATTGTAATACGTGCCAAAGTAACACCTCCATTATAAAGTAATTGGTCAAGTGGTCGAATGGTTGATTAGTCAAGTGGTTCAATAGCCTTTACAACTCGACGACTCGACCATTTAACTACTCGACTAAAGTTGCAGGAATTTCAATAGGTTGTAGAAATTCCGAGACGTTACAATATATCCACCAATTCATAATATCTTTCCCCGCCCGGAGCCTGCAATATAATCTCTTCACCCGGCTTCTTCCCTATAATTGCTTGTCCAAGCGGCGAAGCAACAGATATCCTGCCCTTTTCTATATCAGACTCATTTGGTCCCACAAGCTGATACTCAAATGTTTCACCTGTATCAATATTTTCAAGAACAACCGTACTGGCGAATACAGCGCGATCCTTTGGGAGCATGTCGGGATCAATTATATCCGCATTGGCCAACCTGTATCCCAGATCTATCAATCGGCCTTCAATGAATGCCTGTCTGTCTTTGGCTGCTTCAAATTCCGCATTTTCACTAAGATCTCCATGCGCTCTGGCCTCTTCAATTGCCTTTATGTTCATGGGCCTATCGATCTTTTTTATCTTTTCCAGTTCTTTCTTCAGGGCTTCATAGCCCTCTCTTGTTATAGGTATTCTCTCCAACCCTAAACTCCTTAAAACTTACAAAGTCGAGTTTCGCACCCTCTAATTCCTATGAGCCTTCTCTGGCAGGGCAGGTGTTAGATAGTTTTTTTAAAAAGCAAAATATGTTCACTCTGGCTTTGGCAACGGCACCCCGCCTGCCTCGCCTGAGCGAGAGCGATGGCGGGCAGGCATACCCACCCCGCCCGCCTCGCGTTGCGAAGCATTGCGGGCAGGTCAGTTTGTAAGGAGCGAGACATGCACGGCATTTTATCCCTGGTGAAAAACCTTCTATGTGCCTGTCCTAGTCAAATCCCAAGGTATAGTGGTTTAGAATATCAATCATATTATTTTGCTCTTTTAAAAAAACTATCTAACACCTGCCCTTTAAAGCTTTTGGTACATAGAGGGGGTGCGAAACTTGAGTTATAAATATTTGTCTGCAAGAATTTCTGCTATCTGAACCGTATTGGTTGCAGCGCCTTTTCTGATATTATCGGCAACGATCCACATATTAATGCCGTTCGGAATTGACTCATCATTCCGTATGCGTCCAACAAGTGTTAAATCCTGGCCTGCCGCATCAATGGCAAGAGGATAAATATTATTTGCAGGGTCATCCACTACTTTTATGCCTGGCTCATTTCTAAGAAGAGATTTTACTTCATCTGCTGAAATATGTTCTTTCGTCTCAATATTGACTGACTCGGAATGGCCATAAAATACAGGGACTCGGACTGTTGTAGCTGTAACTCCTATTGAATCATCCTCAAAAATTTTTCTTGTCTCGTTAACCATCTTCATCTCTTCTTTAGTATAACCGTTTTCCAAAAACACATCTATATGTGGAAGACAATTAAAAGCGATCCTGTGCGGATAAACATTAATTTCATAATCTAAAAAATTAATCATGGAACGGGTCTGATCAAAAAGTTCATCTATTGCCTTCTTCCCTGTTCCAGATACAGCCTGATATGTGGAAACTACAATTCTCTTTATCCCGCACTTTCTATAAATAGGATTAATAGCGACAACCATCTGAATTGTAGAACAGTTTGGATTCGCTATTATCCCCTTGTTTGTGTAATCCGCTACAGCATGAGGGTTTACTTCAGGAACAACAAGCGGCACATCCGGATCCATACGCCATGCGCTTGAATTGTCAACAACTACGCAGCCGTCCTTTGCAGCAATAGGAGCAAATTTTTTACTCGTGCCTCCACCTGCTGAAAAAAGTGCAATATCAATGCCTTTAAAAGAATTTTCCGTCAATTCCTCAACTTCAATCAAATCTCCCTTAAAACGGAGCTTGCGACCTGCAGAGCGATGAGAGGCTAAAAACTTTACCGACTTTAAAGGAATATTGCTTTCCTCAAGGCAAGTTATCATCTGATTGCCAACAGCGCCTGTTGCGCCTGCTACAGCAATATTAAATTTCTTACCGGACATAATTAGCTCCCATTATATTTATCTTTTGTAACTACTCAGGTGGATAGACCAAACTCCCTTCCACCTTCAGCCTCCAGCCTTCAGCCTATCCTTATCCTTTAATATAATTTACAATCAGGTCTCCGACCTCTTTTGTAGTATATCCCATCCTGCCGGCAGCTACGTCTTTTAAATCATCACGTAAAACCCTTATAACGCTCTCTTCGATCATAGAGGCTGCCTTATGCTCACCGATTACATCAAGCATAATATTTGCCGCCATTACAGCTGCTATTGGGTTTATTACCTGTTTTCCGGTATATTTAGGAGCAGATCCTCCAATAGGTTCGAACATTGAAACGCCATCAGGATTTATATTCCCTCCGGCAGCTATACCCATACCTCCCTGTATTATTGCCGCCAGATCGGTAATTATATCTCCGAACATGTTATCCGTTACAATAACATCGAACCACTCCGGATTTTTAACCATCCACATGCATATTGCATCAACATGTGCATAATCCTTTTCTATATCAGGATACTCTTCTCCGATCTCGTTAAAAGTTCTTTCCCAAAGATCAAAAGCAAAGGTAAGTACGTTGGTCTTTCCGCAAAGAGTTACTCTTTTAGCCTTGTTGCGTTTTCTGCAATATTCAAATGCGTATCTGATACATCTTTCGACACCTTTACGTGTATTTATTGATTCCTGCACCGCAACTTCATCTGCAGTTCCTCGCTTTAAGCAGCCGCCGGCACCGGAATAAAGACCTTCTGTATTTTCACGAACCACCACGAAATCAATATCCTCAGGTCCTTTGTCCTTCAAAGGAGTTTTTACTCCTTCGTATAACTTAACGGGCCTTAAGTTAATATACTGGTCAAAATGAAATCTGAGTTTTAAAAGAATACCTTTTTCAAGAATTCCCGGTTTAACATCTGGATGACCTATGGCGCCCAAATATATTGCATCAAATTCTGATAAAGATTTGAGCACGCTATCCGGCAGAATTTCTCCGGTTGCTTTGTAATGATCGCCGCCTAAATTATAATTAGTAAATTTCAGTCTAAAATCGCATTTGCCTGCCACAGTCTCCAGGACCTTAATTCCTTCTGCTACAACTTCCGGTCCTGTACCATCTCCTGGAATTACAGCTATTTTATATTCTTTTGACATAAAAACTCCTGCACAAGTAAATAATGTAACGGTTCAGGGTTCAGGGTTCAGGGTTCAGGGTTTTTTTAAATGAGTTTTTTTCAGAAAATACCTTAACCTCACATGAAATATAAACTTGAGTTCTCACAACTGAGCCTCTTGCTTTTATGTTTTGATCAACCGTTAACTGTAAACAGTTAACCGTGAACGGTTACCAATATTTAATAAAATGATTATAGAGGATTCGAAATCTGTTCGTCAGTTTCGTGGATTTCGGCTTTTTCCTGCTTTGAATGTCTCATAAGCCTTATAGTCTTGAAGGGACCTGAAATAAGATAGGCAACTCCTAAAAGAAACAGGGCAATGGATGGCTGCGCTGCTATAAAAATCAAAATCAGTATAACTGTAACAAGAACATTGAAATTCATCTTTCTAAACAGCTCAGGTTGTTTAAAACAATTGTATTTTATGGTGCTAACCATTAAAAATGAAAGAACGTAAAGCATTATAAGGGGTAATATACAGTTAGAAGTACCTGCTATGCTGAATTTATTATAGAACAAAACAGTAGATGCAGCCATACCTGCACCGGCCGGTATCGGAAGACCTGTAAAGTAATCGCTGCTTACCGTATCAACCCGGGCATTAAAACGTGCCAGGCGAAGCGCCCCGCAAACCATAAATAAAAATGCAGCAAGCCAGCCAATTCTTCCCATAGGTTTAAGAGCCCATAAATACATCATCACCCCGGGAGCAACACCAAAGGATACAAGATCTGCAAGAGAATCGTATTCAACACCAAATTTACTGGTGGTATTAGTAGCCCTGGCAATTTTGCCATCAAGAATATCAAATACCACGGCGATAATAATAGCTATAGCCGATGTAACATATTTGCCCTCTATTGAAGCAATAATGGCATAGAATCCGCAGAAAATATTTAAAGATGTAAATATGTTAGGCAGAATGTATATTCCGCGCCTTGGCTTGTCTTTATTAATTCTTTTCTTTCTTTTCATGTCTTAAATATCCCAAAATAGATGTGCCGGCTTTAACCTTATCCCCGACTGTAACATTAAGATCCGCATCATCGGGCAGGTAAATATCAAGTCTTGATCCAAAACATATCATACCCAGGCGTTCACCACGGGCTACCCTATCCCCCTTCTGCAACTTGCATATAATACGCCTGGCGATAAGCCCTGCAATCTGAACAACACATATTTTCCTGCCATCTCCTGTCTTAAGAAAAATCGCATTATGTTCATTATCCCTTGATGCCTTATTCAAGTTTGCGGAAAAAAATTTTCCAGGATAATAATTTACCCTTTCAACCTCCCCTTCATGCGGGACACGATTTACATGCACATTAAACACCGACATGAAGATACTTAACTTCTGGCACTTGCCTTCAAAAAAAGGGCTGCTGTCTTCTTGCCTGGCTATAATTACTTTTCCATCAGCCGGTGATACAACAGCTCCGTAATTATTAGGTATAACCCGGTCAGGATCCCTGAAAAAATAGCAGATAAAAAAAGTAACCGCAAGACCGATCAGTGCAAAAACGGTCAGACCCAAAAGGGCAAAAACACCTGTAGCAAAGGCCGAAGCAAATATCAAAGGATATCCGGCTGTTGCTACAGGGAATGCGACTTGCCTTGGAGGATCAGACCAGGAGAATTTATCCACTCAACATATGCCTTTGAGACCTTTGGAAAATGTCCCTTGTTTGAATTTGTTTAAGTTTAAAAAATTTATATCAATATCAATTAATAATGTCAATAATTACAAACTAAGGCTAAGTTCAGCCAAGAATTTTCGTATATAATGGGGTGCAAATAAGCTGTTATCATCTGTATCATTTATTTCGAATTTGGCCATACTTAAATGACCTACA
Organism: Pseudomonadota bacterium; assembly: GCA_018897415.1. Classification (GTDB taxonomy): domain Bacteria; phylum Desulfobacterota; class Desulfobacteria; order Desulfobacterales; family ETH-SRB1; genus B13-G4. The sequence continues at coordinate 273 of JAHIKR010000093.1, read as the reverse complement.
GTAGAAGCCCTAATTGTGTTTTGATAAGGTGGTGCAAAATGTGCCAGATCACCTATCTCATCTTTAATTTTATTTTGATAATTTTTGACAGCGTCACCAACAAACAGGCATGGTTCATTTATATCGCAAACAGCCTCGGCAGGAGTTATAGCCTGTTCCTTAACTTCCTTTTTCAAATGTCCGTTTTTAAATCTGTACCGTGAAAAATACACCTCCCCTTTACGAGCATCTAATAGCGGACTAACGAGATATGAAGAAAAGCAGCACTGCATG
>JAHIKR010000092.1 GCA_018897415.1 Pseudomonadota bacterium | reverse complement strand
GGTAATAAAAAGCTGTTTTTGAACCCATTCTACTGCTCGATCTAAATCAATATCGCGGAAAGATTTTGGCGCTCCAATCAGGGTTTTCAGCCGGAAAGCAATGCCGGTTTCGCAAACATAATATTTTTCCAGATAAACAGCTTTATTGTTTTCCCTGAACTCCTCAATATTATCATTAAGATCCTCTATAATTATTCTCTTATCAACAGCAACTCTGCCTATTGCTTCGCCAACAACTTTCCTGTCAACCTGAAGAATTTCCAGGCATTTTTCTAAAAGAAGCTCATAAGGATAATAAACATTTCCTTCATCGGCCATCTGATGGAGAACATATTGTATCCCTGCTTCAGCCCTTAACATGGAATCCTTAGAAAATCCGAGCTTCTCAGCAATTCCGTCTGCGATCACGAAACCAATCCCGAATATGTCTGCTGCAAGCCGATACGGATTGTCTTGAACCACAGCTATCGACTGGTTTCCATACTGCCTGAATATCTTTGTAGCATAGCCTGAGCTTACGCCGTGTGTTTGCAGAAAAAGCATTACATCCCGGATTTCTTTTTGTTCATCCCAGGCCGTCCTGATCATTTCTATACGTTTCTTGCCAATACCATCTACTTTGGCTAATTTCTCAATTTCATTTTCTATTATGTCCAGTGAATTTTTGCCGTATTTTTTTACAATCCGGCCCGCCATTATTGGGCCTATACCTTTAATAAGTCCGGAGCCTAAATATTTTTGGATTCCATAAATTGAAGCAGGTACGGATGTCTTATAACTCACTACTTTGAACTGTTCTCCATATTTTGGATGGCTGGTCCACTCCCCCTCCATCTTTATTACTTCTCCAGGCATGGGTGACATAAAATTCCCGACCACTGTTACAAGTCCTTTGCGGCCGGACACTTTAACCTTTGCGATTGTAAACCCATTTTCCTCATTGGAATAAGTTATTCGTTCAATCTGACCGGTAAGATTATTAAGCATAAATTTCTGTATACAATATTTTTATAATTGATGATATATTTGTTTATTAAAAAGCTATATTATGCCTTTTTGTGGCGCTGTAACCGAAAATAACTTTTATAAAATAGTTAGAGCATGAACGGAAACTTATGTTCAGACAAAATTCGAATATCGAAATCCGAAACTCGAAACAAATCCGAATACCAAATCAAAAAATGACCAAAACTAAGTAATTGGAAATCGGTGGTTTTTGTCATTGGAACATTTGTGCTTTTGTCATTGTTTCGTATTTCGTGCTTCGGATTTCGAATTTCTGACCGAAAAAACATGAGGTTTTCGATCAGCCACTTGTTAAGTTATTTGAAAGAAGGATGCGAAACTATAGTATCATAGGAAAAAGGAGACAAATGGTAATTGTTGACGGATCTGTTGGCGAAGGGGGTGGCCAAATATTAAGGACATCTCTGGCCTTATCTTTATGTTTAGGCATCCCTTTTAAAATAACAAATATTCGCGCGAACAGAAAAAAACCAGGGCTCAGACGACAGCACTTTGTGTGCGTGAATGCTGCTGCCCAAATAGGCAAGGCCAAAGTTAAAGGAGCGGAATTAGGGCATCAGGAATTGACATTTATTCCTACGGCCATCACTCCTGGCCATTATCAGTTTGACATAGGCACAGCAGGAAGCACAACTCTTGTACTGCAAACCATACTTCCTGCTCTTATAATAGCAAAGGGGCGATCGACATTGATACTCGAAGGAGGCACGCATAACCCTTTTGCGCCCCCTTTTGACTTTATACAGCGGGTCTTTATTCCCATAATCAACAGCATGGGGCCAAAAATCAATGCCCAACTGGAACGTCCAGGATACTATCCCAAAGGAGGCGGCAGATTGAATATAACAATCCAGCCTGCTGAAAAACTTCGGACATTTCATATCAATAAACGTGGGGAAATTAATGAATGTAGCGCTAACGCCATTGTGGCTGGTTTGCCGCGTCATATTGCCGAACGGGAGATAGGAGTAATTGAGCAAAAACTGGGATGGAATAAAGAATGTCTTCAAGTTATTGAACAACCTGCCGATGTAGGGCCTGGCAATATTGTCTGTATTGAAATTAAAAGCAAATATATTACAGAAATATTTACTGGTTTCGGCAAAAAAGGCGTCAGAGCAGAAGATGTGGCAAAAATTGCTGCCAACGCAGCCATTCGCTATTTGGAAAGCGGGGTGCCTGTTGGAAAGTATCTGGCAGATCAGTTGTTATTACCTTTAGCGCTGGCAAATGGCGGTTCTTACACAACGCTAAAGCCTAGTCTGCATACAAAGACAAATTCTGATGTAATTAAGCTTTTTTTAGATATTAAAATTAATATAAATCAAACCGGCAAAGATGTATGGAGCATTTCTATTTCAAGATAGCTCAAGTTTCGCACCCTTAATTCCTATTAATGCCAAGAGAGCGTTTTTAGAAATATCGCCGCTATCCTTGATCCAAAACCTCTCTTACCTTCTTGAGCATATCTGTGAGGCGATATGGCTTGTCGATAAAGTCGGCAGCACCGAATTTGAGCATTTCCTCCATCCTGTCGCTGGTCGCATAGCCACTGGCAATGATTACTTTGATTTCAGGATCAACTTTAAAAAGTTGCCCCAGGCATTTATAGCCACCCATGCCGGGCATGCCGATGTCCAGGATTACCAAATTAATCCGGTCTTTTTCTTTTTCATAGATCTCGATGGCCATTTCTCCACTTTCAGCCGTGATGGCAGTGTAACCATACTTGTTTAACATATCCCGGCCTTGATCACGAAGGTCTTCTTCATCATCCACAATAAGCACTGTTTCATGGCCTCCATGTATTGCTACTTTTTCTTCGGGTTCTAGTTCTTGCTCTATCCCATCTATTAACAGGGCCGGAAAATGAATCTTGAAAATCGTCCCTTGACCGGGCTCGCTGTAACACATGATGTGGCCTCCATGGCTTTCCACGAGACCATAAACAATGGCCAGGCCAAGGCCGGTTCCTTTGCCTGTTTCTTTTGTTGTGTAAAAAGGCTCGAATATGTGCTCTAATATCTCTTTGTCCATACCATGACCGGTATCTGAAATTCTAAGCAGAACATATTCTCCCGGGACAATATCAACATGAGTTCTGCAGTATACTTCGTCCAGTACTACATTTTTTGTTTCAAAAGTAAGTTTTCCACCATCTGGCATGGCATCCCTCGCGTTAAGCCCTAAATTCATCATGATCTGTTCGAGCTGTGCGGGATCTGCATTGATGAGCTTAAGATTTTCTGCCAAATCCAGTTCAATATCTATCATCTTGAGAATCGTTCTCTGAAACAACTTGTAGATCTCTATAATTTCCTGATTAAGACTCAAAGGTATTAATTTGCTTTCCACTTTCCTGCCAAAAATTAGAAGCTGTTTGGTCAGTTCAGCAGCCTTTCGGGTTGATTTGTCAATCTGGTTCAAATAAAGACGCTCGGTATTCTTTACCTCCTTTCTCATTAACAGCAGTTGGACATAACCTGAAATAGCCTGAAGAATGTTGTTAAAATCATGGGCAATGCCGCCGGCTAAGGTGCCAACAGCTTCCATCTTCTGAGCGTGAAGGAGCTGGGTTGCCAATTTCTCTTTTTCTTCCTCGGCTCGAGTGCGTTCCTCTATTTGTTCTTTGAGTTGCTTTGCATAAATAATGGATTGGTCATAAGCGGTTTGCAGTGCCTTCTCAGCCTGCTTGCGCTCAGCAACCTCCTGAGCAAATGTATCGCACGAGACGGTAATTGTCTGTAAATCATTAACCATCCTGTTAAAAGAGATAGCTAACTGCCCTATCTCATCTTTGGAGACAGGCTCTATTTGTATATCCAATTGACCTTTACCGATCTGGCCTGCTGCCTCTGACAGCTCTTTAATCGGCTTTGAAATAAGACGAGAAATAAAAAAGCCCCATACAAGCACGAGGGAAAAAATGACTGCGCTTGAGCCTAATATGAAATTTCGAGAGCGTATAACACTTTGTTTTGTTGCCGTTACTACATTTCTTGCTGCCTTAATGTGTTCTCTGAGAGTGGGCTCGATCTGAGATATAAAAACATTTACCGTTTGATCTATCTTTGCCCTTACAATATCCAGTTCTTCTTCCCTTGCGCCCTTATCTTTTGTCAAAATATATTCCATAGTAAAACTTGTAAAGGCCCCTATTGTTTCATCTATCATATCTGAGTATGCCTGGGGATGATGGCCGGAGTGGTATAATCTATGCGCTGTCATGTATTCATCCAGAGCCGCTATCGCTTCTTCAGTTTTTTCCCTATCGCTTACAGTCCCACTTAAAGCGTATTTCTCCATGAACTCTGCAGTCTGGTGTAGCTTTGTCTGTATCATTGCCTCTGTGATTGCGCCCGGAAGTATTTCCTCGGCAAGTTCCTGAGACTTCTTGACCAGGTTTTCTTGAGTCGTTATGCCAATGTAGCTCACAGCCAAAATCAGAAGAGCCACAACCAAAAAACCCATGATTATTTTTTGATTTATCTTCATTTTTCACCAAACCCATGTTTTTTAAATATTGCTTTTCCTTCTGATGCCGCAAAGTCGGCAAAAAGCTGTCAGGTATAATACATTCAAACCATGAAAAACTCACGCATACCCTCAAACAGTTTCCTGTTTTGAATGTATCACACCTGAAGCTCATTTGCGGTGGGTTTTATAATAATTCTATCCAAACTTATTAAGAAGTTATAAAACGAGTTTGTAACTTTCTGTATATCTTTATATTTTTTAATATTATCAGATAAACAGCAGTAAAGTCAAATAGTCGAGTATAAATCCGGCACAAAAAAAGGGTTACAGCATTTTATACTGCAACCCTTAAAATTTTCTGGCGTCCCCAAGGGGATTTGAACCCCTGCTGCCGGCGTGAAAGGCCGGTGTCCTGGACCAGGCTAGACGATGGGGACGTAAATTGAACGGCCTGTTTCTTAAAGTGGGCCGTGCGCGGCTCGAACGCGCGACTCTCTGCTTAAAAGGCAGATACTCTACCGACTGAGTTAACGGCCCTTAAAAAAATATAATTTTTAAATATAAATTCTAATTTTGTCAACAAATTTATTTACGCCAGAACTCTGGTACCAGAAAGATTATAATTGTGTATATTTCAAGCCTTCCTAACAGCATGCACCATATCAGCAGCCATTTGCCGAGATAGGGTATCTGGGCGTAGTTTAGAGCTGGTCCCACGTTTGCAAAACCCGGGCCTACATTTCCTATTGTGGCTGCAACAGCTCCGAATGATGTTACAAAATCCACTCCCATGCCTGCCAGAATTACGGAACATAGAACAAATAGCCCCATGTAGAGCCCCAGGAATCCAAGAACACTTCTTGTAACATCCTCTGGAACTACTTTGCCGCCAATTTTGATATGGGTGACTGCCCTGGGATGAATCAGGGAAAAAAGCTCTTTGTAACAGTATTTAAAATAAAGCATGACGCGAAGAAATTTCATTCCCCCGCCGGTCGAACCCGCTGACGCGCCCATGAACATGCACAAAAGCAGTATTAGCTTGGACATGGCAGGCCATTGATCGAAATCGGCTGTAGCATAGCCTGTGGTCGTAATAATAGAAACCACCTGAAAGGCGCCATAGCGAAATGCCTGAAAGATATTTTCGTATACAGTACCGTGAATATTAAAAGTTACAACTACAATCAGGAAAATGATGGTTCCCAGAAAGAAACGGCACTCTGAATCTTTCCAGAAAGCCAGTGTCTTACCCCTTAGCATCTGATAATGAAGTGAAAAATTTATTCCGGCCAGAAGCATAAATATAATGATTACAGAATCAAAATATAAGCTGTTAAAATGGGCTATAGAAGCGTTTTTAGTTGAAAATCCGCCGGTTGGCATTGTTGTAAAGGTGTGGCACAAGGCGTCGTAAAGGCTCATGCCTCCTATCATAAGAAGGACGACCTCTAATAAAGAAATCAGAGCGTAAACTTTCCAGAGGAGCAAGGCTGTATCTTTAATGCGCGGCCTTAGCTTGTCGGGCACGGGACTTGGAACTTCTGCTTTATAAAGCTGCATTCCACCAACACCTAAAAAAGGGAGTATGGCAATTGATAAGACTATTATTCCCATTCCACCAAGCCACTGAATAAAGCTGCGCCAGAAAAGAAGGCCTTTTGATACAGCTTCAATATTCGTTAATACCGATGCTCCGGTAGTTGTGACCCCTGATACTGATTCGAAAAATGCGTCCGCAAAAGTTATAAATTCGCCACCCGAAAGATAAAATGGAAGAGCCCCGAAAATTCCTATTGTTGTCCAGCCTATTGAGACAATAGCCATCCCTTCTCGCTGAGTTATTGTCTCTACTTTTGAGCTTCTAAAGCACAAGTGTATCAGCAGTCCTGCAAAGGTTGTAATTCCGATAGATTTTAAGAAAGGGATAAAACTTTGATCCTTATAATAAAGACCAACTGCTATGGGAAATAACATGGTGAGGCCAAAAAAAAGAGTTAATATCCCAACGACATTCAGGATATAACGCCAGCGCATTTAGAAATACTCCAGTTTTACTGTAAGGATTTTTTCGATTTTTGGTATGGCTTGCATTGTAGCAAATATTATGATTCTGTCATCAGGCTCAATAACGCTGTCCCCGGAAGGAATAATTATATTATCATTCCGAATTATACTTGTTACAAGTGCTCCCTTTGGGAATGATATGTTTTTTAGAGGTTTCCCTACAATTTCTGAAGTTTCAAGAGCAACTGCTTCCATGAATTCTGCTTGCTCTCCTTTGATTGATATGGACGAAAGCACCTTGCCGCGTCTTATGTGCTGCAAAATTGTATTTATAGCGGAAAGCCTCGGGCTAACCACCTGCTCGATTCCAATCATTGACATAAGGGAAAAGTAGCTGAATTTACTGATTTTTGTTATTGTCTTTTTTGCTCCCATCCTTTTGGCAAGCAAAGAAGCTAAAATATTTATTTCTTCATCATCTGTAAGCGTAATGACAAAATCCGTTTCCTGAATATTTTCTTCGTTAAGCAACCCTTGATCAGAACCGTCTCCGTGAAGGACTACGACTTTATTCAATTTTTCTGCAAGCTTGGTGCATCTATCAGGATTTTTTTCGATTAGTTTTGTATAGATAGGCTTATCATCAAGTAGCGTGGCCAGCCTTGACCCTATTCGGCCTCCTCCAACAATCAGAACCCTATTAACGGGCTCTGCATGTTTGTCGAATATTGCAAGGGTATCCAGTATGTTATCCTCTTCACTGATAAAATACACCAGATCTCCAGGCATAAGCCTGTCATCGCCTCTTGGGATTATAAGTTCTTCATCTCTTATAACCGCGACAATAAGAGGGCCCGGTTTACCCAGCATTGCAGGAATTTCATGAAGACGTGAACCCGCAAGCCGTGCTTCCTTGTCTAAATTTATACCTATAAATTTGACACGGCCGTTTGCAAACTTTCCAACATCAACCGCACCAGGCATGCTCATGAGTCTGTCGATTGTTTTCACAACCTCAATTTCCGGGTTGATTAAAGTGTCTATGTGAGGTGCATGATCTCGGAAAGTGGCATGGTATTTATCAAAATCAGCATTTCGTACGCGCGCAAGTTTTTTTGTATATGGCGAAATGATGTTTGCAACTAGGCATGCCACCAGGTTTGTTTCGTCGCTGTTTGTTACGGCAAGAAGTATCTCGGCTTCTTTTATTCCCGCATCTTCAAGTGATACAGGACTGCTGCCAGATCCTACTATAACCTGAACGTCTATATTATCGGAAACACGCCTAATAGCTTCACTATCCTCGTCAATCACCACAACATCTTTATTTTCATGTGCCAGCCGGCTTGCTATGTGAAAGCCAACCTCTCCTGCACCAACGATTATAACCTTCAACTGAGTTACTCCTTTGATTATTTAAAGCTGATAGTTTTTCGCAGTCATTCTGCAATGGTCGATAATCAATAGTCAATCAAAAGCCTTTTGACAATATATTTATTATATATATCAAACCCGGCTATGATGAAATTGAATCCAATTTAAGAATTTATTGATAATACAATAGATTAACCAATAGTCATTCAGGCGGCAATGATACGAATTGTATTTATAAACGCGGTGAAATCGGCCTGCGCCTTGCGTATGCGGCAACTTTGGTTTGTAAAACGAATACCATTTAAACCTTATAGTCTCTTCAACAGATCATGGTGAATATTGTCAAACCCTCCGTTTGACATTATCAGAACAAGGTCGCCAGGCTTTGCCGTCTTTTCAAGATATTTTATTATAGATTCTGTGTCTGGGAAGTAGTGCGCGTCCTTTCCTCTATTTCGCAAATCATCAACAAGTTTTTCAGATGAAAAATGCTCGTTGGGGGGGATTTTGTTAAGAAGAGGAGGTTTGCGGATGCATATTATATCTGCATGATCAAAGGAAAGAGTATATATGTTCTGGAAGATATTTCGCATGCTGGTGTTTGTCCTGGGTTCAAAAACAGCTATTAGCCTTTTGTTTTGATAAAATGATTTAACCGCTCTTACAGTTTCTTTAACAGCAGTGGGATGATGGGCAAAATCATCCATTATTGTTATATTTTTCTTTTCCCCTAGTACTTCCTGGCGCCTCTTTACGCCCTGAAAACTTTCAAGTGCTTTCGCGATAACCTCGTTCGGTATCATCATTTTGTCGGTTATGGCAACTGTTGCCAATGTATTTAATAAATTGTGTTCTCCGAAAATTCTGGTTTTAAAGGCTTTAAAAGTTTTACCTTGCTTTAAAACCTCAAAAAAGGTCCAAGGGGGCGCATAGGATACTTTTCCCAGCTTCCATGCTGAACTCGTATCTTGCCCATATTTAATAATGCCGCATTTCTTGCCTCTAATAAGACTATCTATATTTTTGTCTCTGTCAAAAGCAACCAATGTATTCTTTTGTGAAATGCCTGATATAAAAGTGTTAAAGGCCTGTTTAACATGTTCAATATCCTTAAAGATATCAGCATGATCAAATTCAACACTTGTAATAGCCGCCAGGTAAGGATCGTAATGTAAGAATTTTGGCCCTTTGTCAAAATATGCTGTATCATATTCATCTCCTTCTATTACAATGAATTCTCCTTTGCCTAACCGATAGTTGCTGTTGAAATTTTTTAATATTCCTCCAATGATAAAGGAGGGATCAAGTCCCGCTTCATAAAGAATCCAGGCTATAATAGAAGAAGTTGTTGTTTTACCGTGAGTTCCTGTGACAAGTATTGTTTTCTTACCATTTGCAATAAACCTGTTTATTGCCTGGGGCATTGAACAGAAATTGAGCCCCAACTCATACATTTTTTTAATTTCAGGATTCTCCTTTGTAACTGCATTTCCGACAACTATAAGATCATGATCAATAGAAATATTTTTTTCATTAAAACCCTCTGTGACTTTGATCCCCTTGCTAAAGAGAAAGTCGCTCATAGGAGGATAGGTTTTTTGATCCGAGCCCGTTACTTCAAAACCCATATCCTTGAGCATACAGGCAAGCGCACTCATGCCTGTGCCGCATACTGCGATAAGATGTATATTTTTTACTCTGTCAGGAATTAAGTTTTTACTTAGATTTTTTTTCATCCAGGTCTTTTTTCAATTTCTTTTCCAGTTC
>JAHIKR010000091.1 GCA_018897415.1 Pseudomonadota bacterium | reverse complement strand
GAAACCTTTCAAATGTTTCAGCCTGTCTAACCGGTCACAATTTGTGACCAGTTCCTGTTTTTCCTCTTTGGCCAGTCTGAACATGAAATCCGGTGGAAACCTCTGTTCATTTCTGGTAACAGCCTGATTTAAAGCCTTAGTAGTAACCCCATAAAGCTCGGCAAGGTCAGCATCCAACATCACCTTCATTCCACGGATCAGATGTATTTTACCGGCAATTGTTTCGACAGATACAATATCAGACATAATAAATCCTTTTTATCACAATTTTAACTCTTTGAGAGCACATTTTGTGACCTTAAAGATTGATTTTTTTCTTTAAAACCATTTGTTACTATTTGAGGTGCCAAATTGGCACCTCAAATGATCCAATTTCTTTTTTGTAAATTCGAATGTAAAGCCAGATGTGAGACTCTTCCGAATATTATGCCACAAGTCGTTCATTTAACTCATCAAGCATAATATTTAATTCTTCACCGAATAATTGATAAACCTTTCCAATGCCACCTGCCTGCGAAAAAGGTGCATATTCAAAATCATCTGTTTCAATACTCAAATTTCCTGCAATATGATCGCGGATCATCTCAAGCCAGCGAATCTGTTCTTCCGTGAACTTTTTCCCCTGCTGTGCCAGCCATGCATTGAAATTTGTGTCAACCTTTTCCGGAAACGGCACAAGCTCATTTTCCTGATCCAGCGCAAACCGCACAAGAGACACAAGATCAGTCAATATATGAGGCCCGCTTGCACCACGAACCTTTGATTTTTCAAGAGCGCTATAGGCCATCCAGAGATTATTTTCAGTCCAAAGATGAGGCGGCTTTTTGATGGCATCTGCAAGCTCTTTTATATCTTCAAACCGCAGACGCATTTTGTACGGCCTCGAATAGAGTATTTGCAGGGCTGTGGTTTCATCCTTGTGTTCCTCAATAAAGTTTTTAAAGGACTCGATCATGCCTTTTGCCTTGTCCAAAGCTTCTGCACTGAAACCTGACTCAAGAACCTGATCCTGGCTCACATGATCAATGGTCTGCTCGTTCTTTTTCTTAATCTCTATCAATAGATTCCGAAGATTAGGGTTGTGCAGTGGCTTGACCGCGTCTTTTATCAGGCTTGTTGCAGCCTCCTGAATTTTTTCTTCGGAAGGCTGTGCCGTGCTGCCTGCCTCGCCCAGCTCGGCGCAGGCAAGTTCAACCTGCTTGTCAGGATTAATGGCATTTACAAGATCGTACGTAAGCTCACGCAGACTCTTGCCGTTTGTAAGCTCTTTTATTTTTACGCTGTCTTCTTGAGTTAGCTTTTTGTTTATCCGGGCAATGCGCGCAGCTATTGAGGAAATAACATCTTCTTCAGTGTTCCCAAGACTTACTGCCTGCAAAAGCTTTTCAAAAGAGACTGATTTTTTCCTGTCCATGGGCTTTGAGTCGGTTTTATCGAGCTCACAAACTCCAACAGCATCCACAACAATATAATGATCCTTGGTTCTTGCATCCGGTGTTACAGACCGGAGGTCATCATCATTTATAACACGTACGCCCCTGCCTTTCATCTGCTCAAAATATCCGCGGGATTTTACGCTGCGCATAAACAGCACAACTTCAAGAGGCTTGATGTCAGTGCCTGTGGCAATCATGTCCACAGTAACGGCGATCCTGGGATTATAACTGTTTCTGAATTCAGCGATAAGATCCTCAGGCTTTTTGCCTGTAGTTTTGTAGGTAATCTTCTGGGCAAAATCATTGCCCTTTGCAAACTCCTCTCGCACTATCTTGACAATATCTTCTGCATGGCTGTCATCTTTTGCAAAAATCAGTGTTTTTGGAACTTCGGTGCGGCCTGGGAAAATCTCTGTAAACAGCTTGTCACGAAAAGTACGGATAACAGTTCGTATCTGATCCACTGCAACAACATCACGGTCAAGCTTGTTTGAGTCATATTCAAGGTCTTCATCCAACCGTTCCCAGCGCACTTCTCTGGTCTCCCGGTCGCGTTTATCAATAAGATATCCTGCATCAACTTTTGAGCCTTTTTCCGTTATCTCGGTTTTGATCCGGTAAACATCATAATTCACATTCACACCGTCAGCCACAGCCTCCTCATGTCCGTATTCCATGACAAGATTCTGATTAAAAAAACCAAAAGTCTGTTTGCTGGGGGTGGCAGTCAGGCCAATGATATAGGCATCAAAATATTCCAGCACCTGACGCCAGAGATTGTAAATGGAGCGGTGGCATTCATCTGTGATGATAAAGTCAAAGCTCTCGATTGGTATGGCCGGGTTGTATTCTATGGGTGGCACTTCATCATAGATATTTTCCAGCCCCTGAACAGATAGTTCCTCATCTTCCTCAGGAAGATCCTTGCCCTTAAGCATTGAATAAAGACGCTGGATTGTACAGATGCAGACCCGTGCAGTAAAATCCAGATTTTTTGAAGTAAGGCGCTGAACAATGAATTCCTCGCTGAATTTAAAGTTGTTATAGGGTGAAACATACTGCTGAAATTCCTTAAGGGTCTGTCTGCCCAGATTGCCGCGGTCAACAAGAAACAAAATTCGGCGCGCCTTTGCAAACTTTATAAGTCTGTAAATAAAGTTGATAGCTGTAAATGTCTTGCCTGAGCCGGTAGCCATCTGGATAAGTGCGCGTGGGCGGTTTTCTGCCAGCGATTTATCAAGATTTTTAATAGCCCTGATCTGGGCAGGCCAGAGGCCTCCTTCAATTAGCTGGGGCATTTTTTTCAGGCAAAAGTTCAGAGTGGAAGGCTTGCCATAGGGGGGCTTAGATAAAGCGGCTTGCCACGGCTCAGCCGGAGTGTCTTGATCAAGCCACTGTCCCATGGTTTCGGGTCGATGAAAAGAAAAGACATTTCTTGAACGTGGCTCAGGGTCAAGGCTGTTTGTAAAACGGGTTTCCACACCTGTTGATTCATAACAGAAAGGGAGTGGCCTGTACCAGGCAGGAAGATCTTCGGGAAGACCTGTTTTGTATTTTTCTGACTGGATTTCAACACCGGTAAGGGTTGTGCCAACCTTTTTTGCTTCAATTACCCCTGCGGCCTGGCCATCCACATACAGCAAATAATCAGCATAACCGTGACCGGATTTTAGCGGAAACTCACGTATAGCTATGCCTTTATTTGCACGGATGTTGGCTACCTTTAGATCCTGGACATCCCAGCCAGACCGATCAAGCATCTTGTCGATGGTTTCCCGTGCTTCCTGTTCAGGGGTCTTTGTCATTTTAAATTAATTTATAGATTAGTTATACTGTTATTGATATCCATTTTACTTGAATATTCATCCAGAAGTCAGGTGATACTCCAAAAAACCTTGCAAGCCTCAAAGCTGTACTCGGCGTAATTCCTCTTTTGCCGTTAATTATTTCAGTTACCATCTGATAAAGTATATGGGGGGTGCGGCTTCCAAATATATTACAATATCAAGACCATAACTAAAATATTTATATTTTGCAACTTAATATGAACAGGATGGATTAAGATAAGGCTGAAAGGTAGGGCTCTTTTTCACCCGGGGTGTTTAATAATATGAGATATTTTTTTCCTGTAAAGCCGTTATGAAATAAGAGCTTGCTGTGATGATAGATAG
>JAHIKR010000090.1 GCA_018897415.1 Pseudomonadota bacterium | reverse complement strand
ACAAACACTTATTGCTTTGCCTGGGCTTTAATTCCGAACCATGTTCATCTCTTACTGAGAACCGGTTTTGTTCCTCTTGCCACAGTTATGAGACGGCTTCTTACGGGCTACGCTATTTTCTATAATCGGAGACATCGTCGGCACGGGCAACTGTTTCAGAATCGTTATAAATCCATCCTTTGTCAGGAAGATCTGTATTTACTGGAATTGGTCAGATATATTCATCTGAATCCATTACGTGCAAATATCGTATCTGATCTAACACATCTTGATAACTATCCATATTCAGGGCATAATATTATCTTGGGGAAAAATAAGAATAACTGGCAAAATGTGGACTACGTGCTTCGGTTTTTTGCCTATAAGTCATTCACAGCGCGTAGACTTTACAGAGCCTTTGTTGAAAAAGGGATACCCGAAGGGAGAAAACCGAATCTGGTTGGCGGTGGACTTATCCGCAGTTCGGGCGGCTGGTCGACAGTTAAGGTTCTGCGAAAAAGCCAGGTGAGGTTAAAAGGTGACGAACGAATTTTGGGTGACAGTGATTTTGTTGAAAAAATTTTAAAAGATAGTCAGGAAAAGGTAGACCGCAGGTATAGCCTGGAGACCCATGGTTATGATCTTAACAGGATAGTTCAAAGGGTAGCGGAGTTATTGGGCATGAAACCGGAGGATGTGCTGTCTTTAGGTAAGCATCCCCAAAGGGTAAAAGCCAGAAGTTTGCTCTGCTATTGGGCTGCAAGGGAGCTTGGCTTGAGTATGACAGAACTCGCCCGAAAGCTCGGGCTTTCTCAGCCAACTGTGAGTATCTCGGCAAGGCGAGGTGAGAAAATTGCTATTGACAGCGGATTCAAACTTATGGAGGGCTAGAAAGTTATAATACAATGGACGTCCCCTATATCTTTTTGGTAAAGCAGAATCCTGCACCTGGAACGCATATCCTCATGTTTCGTGGTGACACCAAAACCTTTTCACTTTCATTGCCTCACAGTGAAAAAGGAACTGCATGGCTTCGCACAAATATAGGACATGCCGCTATATCGAGAATGGAAATTATAAATGGAGTTCACTATGACAAAACTCCACTTGGCTATGACTGGTTTGATATTCCCATGAACCGAGTTGATGATATGCACTTTGAGGTTACTCTACCTCTTTGTGAAGTTGGCCATTTTGAGGCCAAATGCTTTTTCCTGAGGGAAGGGGAGTCAGGCCCGGTTTGGCCGAATGGCCCGAATACGGTGATCAATGTTGAGCCCGCAGACACCTGCTGTTCAAATATAATTTACAATGCTTTTGTCAGGCAGTTTGGCCCGAATAAGATTAGCAGTAGTAATAACATAATAGAGGAGAATTGGATACAGGCTCTTGAAAAGGATGGATATGCTGTTATTCCAAAGTCTGGAACCTTTCGAGACCTTATACATGAACTCGACTTTATCATAGGAAAGCTTGGCTGCAGAATAATTCAGTTGTTGCCGGTTCATCCTATACCAACGACATACGCGCGTATGGGGCGTTTTGGGAGCCCCTATGCAGCCTTAAGTTTTACAGCGGTTGAGCCTGGTCTTGCAGTATTCGATTTGCGTGCAACCCCTTTAGAACAGTTCATTGAGCTCGTGGATGCTGTCCATATGCGTAATGCAAAGGTTGTTATGGATATTGCCATCAACCACACCGGCTGGGCTGCAAGCCTGCATGAGACTCATCCTCAATGGCTTGTTAGAAAGGCAGATGGCAGTATTGAAGTCCCAGGGGCATGGGGAATACTCTGGGAAGACCTTACGAAACTGGATTATACCAAAAAAGATCTGTGGAAATACATGGCAGATGTTTTTCTTGCCTGGTGCAGGCGAGGCATAGACGGTTTTAGATGCGATGCAGGATATAAAATTCCTGTTTCTGCCTGGAAATATATTGTTTCTATGGTACGTGAGCAGTATCCTGATACAATATTTTTTCTTGAGGGACTTGGCGGTAAAATTTCTGTGGCCAGGGATATCCTGAACAAAGCCAATTTTAACTGGGCCTATTCAGAGCTTTTTCAAAACTATGACCGCGGACAGATAGAGAGTTATCTCCCAGGAGCTATGGAAATTTCTCAAAGCGAAGGTATCATAGTTCATTTTGCTGAAACTCATGATAATATTCGCCTTGCTTCCCGTTCCAGAACTTTTGCCCGTATGCGTACAGCATTATGTGCACTCTGTTCAGACAAAGGTGGATTTGCCTTTGCAAATGGAGTTGAGTGGTATGCTACAGAAAAGATAAATGTACACGGGTCACCTTCTCTTAACTGGGGTGCAGAAAAAAACCAGGTTGAACATATCCGTCGTCTCAATTCCCTGTTAAGAACTCATCCCGCCTTTTTTGACAGAACTGACCTGAAATTAATACAGCAGGGTAAAGGGAACAATATTGTCTTGTTGCGCCACAATATTCCTTCCGGGAGGAAACTTCTTGTAATTGCAAACCTTGATGATGAGAATCAGACTTTAGCAAAATGGAATCCACATGAAACAGAAATGGAAGGATCAGCTTTTGTAGATCTTCTTACCGGGGAAGATGTCTATGTTGACAAGGCAGATGGACAGTTTACATATCTTCTTGAACCAGCCAAAGTGCTATGCCTTTCTGAACGCCCTGATGATTTGGAGCTTTTGGAAAGGACTGTAAGTGATAACAGATGCTTTTCACTTGTTCCTGAACGAGTCAAAAGACAGTGTATGCGGGCAAAAGCCCTTGATGTATTCAGTTTTTATAATGAAACGGGTAATCTCGGGAAGTTTGATGTAGATAAAGCTTGTTTTGAGCTCGAAAAAGATCCTGTTGAGTTCTGTAGAAAACAAAATCCAATAAGCCAGGAATCCCGCATAATAACATGGACGTGGCCGCGGGATGCAAAAAGAGAAGTAATGATTCCACCCGGACATTTTCTTATTGTCCGCGCATCTAATTCTTTTAGAGCCAGGATCATTGAAGATGACCGGTGTATTGCCGAGGAAAACAGCCTGCAGCAATCTGATGGATTGTTTTTTGCTCTTTTTTCTCCATTATCTATTCCTGATAAACATTGTTCTCGCACACTGAAACTATCTGTTTACAGCCCAAATCGATGTGAACATGTTGATGCTTCGCTTTTTTATCTTTCCATGTCTAATAATGTAAAGGTAAAGAAAAATTATCGCAGGCCTGAAATTCTTGCTCATAACGATATTTTTCTAGGAACAAATGGACATGGCGCAGTGATGAGGGCTGGAGTTGCATGGGGAACACTCAGCAGCCGTTATGACGCATTGCTGGCTGCAAACATGAATTCAGAATATCCAGAAGATAGATGGATCATGTTTACACGTTGCCGCGCATGGCTTGTATTTCAGGGCTATTCTCAGGATATCAATATTGATTGTCTTGATTCGTTTAAATTTGACTATAATTCCAAAGGATTTTGGTGCTTCAATATACCATGCGGTCAGGGAGAGCATGTTGCACTTATTATAAAAGTCGAGATGCTATCTGGTAAAAACGATTTACGTATGGAATTTTTTCGTCAGCCAGCAGAAGGAAAAGAAGGAAAGCTGGCAGACCACCGGCAGGTTAAACTCATACTGCGTCCTGACATTGAAAATCGCAATTTTCACGAGCTCACCAAAGCGTATGTTGGGCCTGAACATTTATGGCGTGAGTCAGTTACTTTTAATTCAAATGGTTTTACCTTTGCTCCAGAACCAGAACATAACCTCAGAGTACAGGTTTCGCATGGCGCTTTTGCATGGGAGCCTGAATGGCATTACATGGTAGGCCGGCCAGTTGATGCTGAAAGAGGATTGGATCCTGATTCTGATCTGTTTAGTCCGGGTTATTTTTCTGTTTTATTAAAAGGAAATCAGTCAATGGAATTAACGGCTCATATATCTGATAGTACTAAAAAGCCTCCCTCCAATATTGATGCGCCTCATAATATTCATAAATTCAATAATGAAAATGACATGTGGAGATTTGATGAGGCATTATGCAACGCACTGAATCACTATATAGTTAATAGAGGAGGCTTGAAAACTGTAATTGCCGGTTATCCGTGGTTTCTTGACTGGGGGCGTGACTCATTAATATTTGTCAGAGGATTAATTTCTTCAGGCAGGACTGAAGATGCTCGCGCCATATTGAAACAGTTCGGGCAGTTTGAGAAAGGCGGGACACTTCCTAACATGATTAGGGGCAATGATGCCGGAAACCGTGACACTTCCGATGCACCGCTTTGGTTTTTCGTGGCATGTTCTGATCTTGTCAATATTGAAGGAAATAAAAATTTTTTCAGCTTAAAGTACGGTAAAAAAACAATACGCCAAATACTTTTTTCAATTATTAACTCCTATATAGAAGGCACTTCCAATGGCATCAAAATGGATCCTGAATCAGGCCTTATTTTCAGCCCCGCCCATTTTACATGGATGGATACCAATCACCCAGCAGGAACACCACGTGAAGGTTATCCAATTGAGATACAGGCACTCTGGTTCTTTGCTCTATCATTTCTATCTCAGATTGATTCAGGGAAAGCGGGAAAAAAATGGGAAGATATGGCAAAAAAGGTTCAGTCTTCAATCCTTGAATTATTTTTGATCAAAGAAGTCGGATACCTGTCTGACTGCCTTCACTCCAGAGCTGGAGAAACACCCAGACAAGCGGAACCTGATGATGCACTTCGTCCAAATCAGCTTTTAGCTATTACACTGGGAGCAGTTTCAGATAACATGGTTTGCCGGAGTATCTTATCTTCATGTGAAGAACTTCTTGTGCCTGGCGCTATTCGAAGCCTTGCTGACCGCCCAGTCAGCCGTCCTTTGCCCGTAATGCATAACAATAAAATTATAAATGACCCCAATAATCCTTATCAAGGAAGATACAAAGGGGACGAAGATACCAGTCGAAAGCCGGCATACCATAACGGTACTGCCTGGACCTGGCTTTTCCCTTCTTTTTGT
Source organism: Pseudomonadota bacterium (assembly GCA_018897415.1). GTDB lineage: Bacteria > Desulfobacterota > Desulfobacteria > Desulfobacterales > ETH-SRB1 > B13-G4. The sequence goes on along the minus strand of JAHIKR010000090.1, from coordinate 2,490 downwards.
GAGGCATGGGTTAAAACATATGGGGCTGAAGGAAAGGATACAGCGCTTTCCTGGCTTTCCAGCAGCTCACGTATTATTGAGCAGGGTTGCGCCGGACACGTCCCGGAGATTCTTGATGGAAATTTCCCTCACACGCAACGTGGATGTGATGCGCAGGCCTGGGGAGTAAGTGAATTGTTGAGGGTCTGGGTTAATATTAAAAAGCTTGAATAAATATTTACAAGATATTAGAAAAAGCGATATGATTTTAAAAAACTATCAACTAAGAGCTGAGAGCTAAGAGCTAAGAGCTAAGAACTAAGAGCTAAGAACTAAGAGCTAAGAACTAAGAACTAAGAGCTAAGAGCTAAGAGCTAAGAGCTAAGAGCTAAAAGCTAAAAGCTAAAAACTCGTAAAGGATATAATAAATGAGTCATTTGAAAACCTTTCAGGTTTATCCAAATATACCTGAAGCCCTGTCTTTTCTCGGAGAATTGTCACGAAACCTCTGGTGGAGCTGGAAGCCGCAGGCAGTTGAGCTTTTCCGCCGCATTGATCCGAGGTTATGGGAGGATTCAGAACGGAATCCTATTGTATTTTTATCTCGTATTTCCCAGGAACGGTTTGAGGAGCTGGCAAAGGATGACAGTTTCCTGGCACACCAAAAGCAGGTTAAAGAAAGATTTGAAAGCCGTGCCTGTGCTCATATTAATAAAATTAATACTCCATTTGGCGAAAATGGGGTTATTGCCTATTTTTCTATGGAGCATGGAATCCACGAAAGCCTTCCCTTTTTTGCCGGAGGCCTGGGTATCCTTGCGGGCGACTTTCTTAAGGCTTCTTCTAATTTGGCTTTTCCCCTGGTTGGAGTCGGACTCCTTTATAGACAGGGCTATTTCCGCCAATATCTCGACCAGGATGGCATTCAGCAGGAGAGATATCATGAGACAGATCTTTACCATATACCGTTGGAAAGAGTTCGGGATTCTTCAGGAAAGGATATAAAAATATCTGTAACCGGACCTGACGGCGAATTATATGCTATTGTCTGGAAAATCAGAGTTGGCTGTGTTCCCCTTTATCTGCTTGATACCAATATTCCGGAAAATTCCCAGGAAATTCGGGATATCACCTCAAGGCTTTATGCTGATGGCCAGAAGATAAGACTGGCTCAGGAAGCTCTCCTGGGCATTGGAGGGATGCGTGCTCTTGAAGCTATAGGAATATTTCCTGCAGTATGTCATATGAACGAAGGGCATTCAGCATTTTCCAGCATTGAAAGGATCGCTCAGTTCATAAAAAAATATAATATTGATCTTAAAACAGCCCTTGAGATTGTTCCAAGATCCACGGTTTTTACCACTCATACACCGGTTGCTGCCGGTTATGATGAGTTTCCTAATTATATTGTGAAACCTTTTATTTATCCCTTGTGCAAAAGTCTGAATACTACAGAGGATGAAATTTTGTCCTGGGGAAAACCAGTTGGCGCAGATCCTAATGAGCCTTTTTCCATGTTTGTTCTTGGTATTCGCATGGCACAATACTGTAATGGCGTCAGCAAATTGCATGGAGATACTGTGCGACGAATATGGTCGTTTATCTGGCCGCAAAGATCCAAAGAGGAAGTTCCTATCACTCATATTACAAATGGAGTACATCTTCAGACCTTTCTTTCTCATGAATATACCATGCTTTTTGAGCGGTATATAGGTCCTGAGTGGTTCATGAACGCGAGCGTTCCAAGTATTATTAAACGGATTGATGAGATATATGACGAGGAACTCTGGCGCGCCCATGAAATGAATCGTTCCCGTCTCATAGGTGTCTGTCGGGAGCTGATGGTGAAACAGTATGGACGGCGCAACGCGCCAAAATCAGTAATGGAAGAAGTGGAATCTGTGCTGGATCATGATATTCTTACCATTGGTTTTGCACGCCGATTTGCATCTTATAAACGCGCAAATCTTTTGCTTAAAGACCCTGATCGATTGGAAGCAATCATTAATTCAAAGACCCGGCCGGTTCAGTTCATCTTTGCAGGCAAGGCGCATCCCAAGGATAATGAGGGGAAGGATATTATAAAAAGCCTTATCAAGTTTTCCTCCAGACTTAACGTACGTCATAGATTTATTTTTATTGAAGACTACGATATGCACCTGGCTCGGTTTCTGGTACAGGGATCTGATGTATGGCTGAACACCCCCAGGCGCCCATTTGAGGCATGCGGCACATCAGGGATGAAGGCTGCAATCAACGGCGTACTAAACTTAAGTATCCTGGACGGGTGGTGGTGCGAAGGATATTCTGAGGAAATTGAAAGGGGCTGGTGTATTGGCAGTGCGGAGGAATATGCTGATCCAGAATACCAGGATTCTGTTGAGGCTCAGGCCCTATATAATATCCTTGAAAACGATGTTATCCCAGCTTTTTATGAAAGAAAGAACGGAGCCTGTCCAGCCAGATGGCTTAAAATGATGAAAGAGTCGATTAAGATGGCTATGGAAAATT
>JAHIKR010000089.1 GCA_018897415.1 Pseudomonadota bacterium | reverse complement strand
TTAAAAAGTAATTTCGATGACATTGAGCTGATTGCAGGTAATGTCGGCACTTCGAAAGGCGCCGATGACCTTGTTAAAGCCGGGGTTGACGGAGTAAAAATCGGAATAGGGCCAGGGTCTATATGCACTACTCGTATAGTGACGGGTATAGGTATTCCTCAGGTTACAGGTATAATGAACTGCAGATCTATATCAAATAAGACAGGTGTGCCTTTGATTGCTGACGGTGGCATAAAATTTTCAGGTGATATTACAAAAGCTATTGGCGCGGGTGCTCATGTGGTAATGATCGGAGGACTTTTTGCCGGAACAGAAGAAAGTCCGGGCGAGTCAATATTTTTTCAGGGCCGCAGCTATAAGTTATACAGAGGTATGGGCTCTATTGAAGCAATGAAAAAGGGAAGCAAGGACAGATACTACCAGAACGAGGCCGTTGATAGCGATAAACTGGTTCCTGAAGGTATAGTTGGGCGCGTACCGTACAAGGGCTCACTATCTGCGAATATTTTTCAGCTCGTTGGAGGATTAAGGGCGGGTATGGGATATGTGGGTTGCCAAACTATTGAGGAATTGAGAGAAAAAGCCAGGTTTGTTAAGATTAGTGCTGCGGGTTTGCGCGAAAGCCATGTCCATGATGTAATAATTACCAAGGAAGCACCTAACTATAGTTTAGATTAAAAGGTGCATTGTTCATCGGCCACTATTCTATGTTAAAGTCGATTAATGCTTACAAAACAAAAAATTTCGGATTTCGGATTTCGGATTTCGGATTTCGGATTAAAGGTATTCTATTAATTTTATAAAAAATGGCAGAGCGAAGCGATACAACAAATCCGCAATCAGCAATCAGCAATCAGCAATCAGCAATTTTAATGACTCATACCGTTCCCCGTTTTGTTCATCTTCATGTTCATACACAATACAGCCTCCTAGACGGCGCAATAAGGATTGATGCCCTTTTAAAACGTGCAATTGATTTTGGAATGAATTCCGTGGCCATTACCGATCATGGCACCATGTTCGGAGTTCTTGAATTTTTTGAAAAGGCCACTAAAACCGGGGTCAAACCGATAATAGGATGCGAATGTTATGTTGCACCGCGCAGTCTTACTGATAAAACGCCATTAGATAATAAAGGGCTTTCCCACCTGGTTATTCTGGCTGAAAATCCTGAAGGATACCGTAATTTATGCAAACTGGCTACAATCGCTCAACTAAAAGGTTTTTACCATAAGCCCCGCATTGACAAGAATGTATTAAGAGAGCACAGTAAAGGGCTTATTGCTCTTTCGGCATGTCTTCACGGTGAAATTCCAAGGCTTATTAGTGAGAACAGAATGGACGGGGCTGATGAGGCTGCGCGTACTTATCTTGACATCTTCGGTGAGAACAACTTTTTCCTTGAGCTTCAAGATAACGGAATCCATGTGCAGGAAAAAGTGAACAAAGCTCTCCTTGACATGAGCGAAAGGCTCTCAATTCCTCTGGTTGCGACCAATGACTGCCACTATCTTGACAAAGAAGACGCTCGTGCTCATGAAATTCTTTTGTGTATACAGACAGGAAAGACCATTTATGACCCGGATCACTTCAGATTCGGAACCGATCAGCTCTATTTCAAATCAAGAGAAGAGATGCACAATTATTTTGGAAGCTATTCAGAAGCCTTAGAGAATACAGTCAGTATAGCAGAGAGATGTAATGTTGATTTTGATTTTAACTCTTATCACTTTCCGAAATTTGAAACTCCATCACGACAGACTACAGAGGAGTTTTTTGAGCAAAAAGCCTGGGAAGGATATAATCAAAAAATAAAGCGCATAAAGGAAAAGAATCCTGAGATTGACGAAAGTCAGTATAAAGAACGTATAAAAAACGAGATTTCAACCATAAATTCCTCGGGCTTTTCCGGATACTTTTTGATTGTTGCTGATTTCATACACTATGCCAAAAAACACAATATTCCTGTGGGCCCCGGCAGAGGTTCGGTAGCCGGTAGCCTTGTCGCCTATTCTCTTGGAATTACTGATTTAGATCCAATTGAACACGGCTTGATTTTTGAGCGTTTTCTTAATCCCGGTCGTAAGAGCATGCCTGATATTGATGTTGATTTCTGTATAAACGGCAGGGAAGAAATATTCAGGTATGTGGTTGAGAAGTATGGCGGTGGTGAATATGTAGCTCAGATTATTACATTCGGAAAACTAAAGACCAGGGCTGTGATACGCGATGTGGGCCGCGCTCTGGATATACCTCTGCATGAAGTAGATGCAATAGCCAAAATGGTGCCGGATGTTTTGAATATCAGTCTGGAGAATGCTCTGAAGCAGGAACCCAGGCTTAAGTTAATTGCAGAAAAAAAACCGGAAGTCGACGATTTGCTGAAAGTCTGTCATGTTCTGGAAGGACTTCCCCGGCATGCATCAACGCATGCCGCCGGACTCGTCATTGCAGACAAACCGCTTGTGGAATATTTGCCGCTGTATAGGGGTAAAAAAGGAGAGGTTCTGACACAGTTCGATATGAAATGTGTCGAGAAAATAGGGCTTGTAAAATTCGATTTTCTTGGGCTTCGCAACCTTACCGTTATTGCAAACACATTATCTCTTGTCGCCAAACAGGGCGGCACCCCTCCTGATCTTACAAATATAAATTTGGACGATCCTGATACATACAGGCTTCTTGTTTCGGGCGATACTGTCGGAGTGTTCCAGCTGGAAAGTTCCGGCATGAAGGATCTGCTTGTAAGGTTAAAGCCCGAATGCTTTGATGATGTTATAGCACTTGTCGCTCTTTATCGTCCAGGCCCCATGGAAAGCGGGATGATTGATGATTATGTGAAAAGAAAACATGGGAAAAAAGATGTAATATATCTTTTGCCTGAGCTTGAGCCTATATTAAAAGAAACTTACGGAGTTATTGTGTATCAGGAACAGGTTATGAGAATTGCGGCATCTGTTGCTAACTATTCCATGTCTGATGCTGATGATTTAAGAAAAGCCATGGGGAAGAAAAAACCTGCGATTATGGCCAGGCAAAGGTTACGTTTTATAAGGGGGGCCACGGAACGAGGCATTCAATCCCAAAAAGCCAAAAAGCTGTTTGATCTTATTGAAAAATTTGGAGGTTACGGATTTAACAAGTCGCACAGCGCGGCTTATGCCCTTATTGCATATCATACAGCTTTTCTTAAAGCGCATTTTCCTGTTGAGTTCATGGCTTCGTTGCTTACCAGCGAGATTCACTCAATTGACGGAGTAGTAAAATATATAGCCGAATGTCGTCA
>JAHIKR010000088.1 GCA_018897415.1 Pseudomonadota bacterium | reverse complement strand
TAAATTTGACAACTTTGTAAAAGGTCAAAATTCGGACGGCAAAGTAAAAAGCTTCAGTTTCAAGGCGCGCAAATCCTGAGGAAAGAGACGTAGTTATAGCTACGTCGCAATGATTTACCCTGTTAAATCGGCTACGCCGTTTTGCATAGCAAAAATTTAACGGGGCAGGGGATGCAGCGCAACGCAGAAAATGGACTTTTTACGAAGCCGTTACAACTTATAGAACAAAGATGGTCTTAATGTCAATCATTGCAGAAGACCTGCTTGTTTTTTTATGGAGCTTAGACAAGCAATTTTATAAAGAGAACAGTCAGGATACCTGCTGATAAAGGCGTCATAAACCAGCCTACAGTAATTTTGGTGACAACTTTGGCACTTACGGTACGCAATCCTCCTACGATACCAACACCTACTACAGCGCCTACTATTGCCTGGGATGAAGAAACAGGGACGCCAATTTGAGTAAAGATATGAAGCGTAAATGCTGTCGCCAAAATGGTAACAAGGGCAGAGAACGGATCCAAAGGCGCAATCTCTTTGCCGACAGTTATCATAACTTTTTTGCCATAAGTGATAACACCAAGGGCGATGCTGAGGCCACCAATCAATGAGGCCATTCCAGCAGACAGGAAGCCTGATCCCACATAAACGCCAGTCACAGTAGCTACATTATTTGAACCTAAAGTATAGGCACTATAACAGCCTGCCACAATAATTCCAGCAGAGTAAAGGTAGTTTAGGTAAGTAATGTTTGTAATGGTTTTATCCAGAATATATCTTAAGCAACGGTGAAGGCAGTATCCAAATATAATGGCACTTACAGGGGTGACTAACCAGCAGATGATAATTTTGAAAAGTTTGGAGAAGTCAGCAGATCCTGATAAGATGCCAGCGCCTATAACGGCACCGATAATTGCTTGGGAACTTGAGGTTGGAATAGCCAGATAGGTAAAAATGGTCATGGTAATGGCGGTTGCTAATGAGCAATAAAACGCTTCTACAGTTAGAAGGGTAGAGAGTTCACCAACAATCTTCATGCATTTGGGGCCTTCAAGGAGAGCGCCGAATAACACGAAGACCACTGACAGAAATATAGCTGTAGCATATTTTATAGCGCCTGTTGTGACACCTGTCCCGAAAATATTCGCAAAATTATTGGCTCCAAGACTCCAGCCCAGAAAAACACTGCTCAAAACCTTCCACATAAGTTACTACATCCAAGTCCTGTTATCAGTTCGTTATCTACTCAAGAGCGGATTATTTCATGCTCAAATGTATAATTTGGAGATGATCGCTGGCTTCTTCAATGATATCACTTATAGTGGCAAGACCTGATATAAATTCAGATAATATTTTTCCATCCCAGAAATTGCTTATGGGTATTTTCCGAATATCCTTAATTAAACCGAATTTAATATCATCGATCTTTTTCTCATAGATTCTTATAGCCAGTGTTTTTTCTCTCAGGTCATCTCCTTCCAACATCGCCTCGAATGTTATTAAGAGCATTTCACAGATCTTGGAATTGAAATGCGCGATTCTAATACACTCACTTTTTATCTGTTCGGGTATTTTTCCATCTAAGTAGTAAGGAGCTGTCTCTCCAAGCACATCAAAAACATTATCGACAATTTCAACACATCTGCACAGGTCTGGTCTGAGATATGGCAGAAAAGCGCCTTCATATATTAATGAGATGATTTCTCTCCGGATAGAATCACCTTCACGTTCGAGATCTATTACATCTTGCATAAGATTCCGGTCGTCTTTTTCCATAGCTGTTCTGAACAAGTCACACGCCGCGCAGAGGAGTTGAATGTGCTTCCTCATATTGTCTGTAACTTTCCGTTCTTTCTTGCCAGGGGATAATATTTTTTCAAGAAACATGATTACCTCTTGCTCTCATGATCAGAGCACCTGTCATGATGTCCATTAAAGCGATTACGCCAATAATTTGTTCACTGTCGCATACAAAAATCCTTGCAATGTTCTTCTTCTCCATTATTGATGCGGCTTCATTTAAGTCCATATTCTTATCGATGCAGACCGCTGGCTTCGAGGCAATTTCTGAGACTATAATATCTTTGGGATTCAAGCCTTTGGCCAGCACTTTAAAAACTATATCTCTTGCTGTGATAATTCCATGGTTCAAGTTTTCTTCTGGAAATCTGACCATTAACGCTCGAATTCGTCTATCGACCATTTTCTCAATTGCATCATATACAGATCTATCAGCATCCACAGATTCTATTTTCGTTGTCATAAGCTCTTG
>JAHIKR010000087.1 GCA_018897415.1 Pseudomonadota bacterium | reverse complement strand
GGCGTGAAGGTCTGCACTTTTCACAACAAAAGATCAACATCCGAGTTAAAAGAAGCCATTATCTCCGTTGTCGCCATTCTAAACAAGCATTAGAGAGGCGAGATCTACTGATTGGCTGAAACCGGATGAACAAATAGAACCACGAAACACATGAAAGAGTATAACCCCCTATAGAGCGAATATTTGGTGTAATTCGTGAATTTCGCGTTTAACAAACGGGAGCAACTATGCACACTATAGCCGAAATTAATCTTCTTTTAGATGATCTGGACGAACTGCCTGCCGATGATTTGGAAGATCAGGAACTGGACTTCAAGGAGTGGAACAACCGAAGCAGAAAGGACGCGGTGAATCTGGTAGTTGAGATGGCGATCTGTATGGCCAACGGCGGAGGTGGAACCGTTGTTTTCGGAGTTAAAGATAATGTTGTGGGGCGTAAAAAGGCAATCATCGGTGTACCTGATGAGATTGATTTGAATCGTCTTAAAAAAGCCGTTTATGACTCCACCGATCCTAAGCTGACACCTGGTTTTGAAGAACTTCGAGTTCCAGAAGGGGCCGGAAGAATTATCGTCATGTTTGTTTACCCTGGCCTTCCTCCTTATACGGACACATCCGGCCGCGGTAAAATCCGCATAGGAAAGGATTGTCAGCCGCTCACAGGAACCCTGCGCTGACGAATCATGGTAGAAACCGGCGAAACGGATTATACTGCCACGAAGCTTTCAGGCTCTGCGGAATCCCATGTTTCGGCAGCGGCCATGGAACATTTAAGAGATTTCGCACGTAAAGAGCAAGCCCCAGAGGATCTTCTGGAATTGAGTGACATTGACCTGCTATCCACCCTTGGGCTTATATCAGGCAATCGCCTTACCTTGGCAGGCCTGCTGCTTGCCGGTAAAAAGTCTTCCATAAAAACCTTTTTATCAGGCTATGGCTGGACCCACCTTCGCATGAAATCCGATACTCAATATTCAGATCGGATGGATGGGCAGGAAGCCTTGCTTGTGGCACTGGAGCGAATAACCGACCGGATTATGGCAGACAACCCCATTACTACCGTTGAACAGGGATTATTTCACTTTGAATATCGCTCTTATCCTGAAGTTGCCCTTCGTGAAGCCCTGATGAATGCATTTTGCCATTCAGACTATCAAATAGCTGCCCCGCTCATAATTAAACAGTTCCCCGATAAAATTGAAATATCAAATGCCGGAGGTTTTATCGGTGGTATCTCACCCGACAACATCCTTCATCACATGCCGGTTGCCCGCAATCCACTCCTGGTAGAGGCCATGACGCGTCTACGCCTCATAAATCGCAGCAACCTGGGTATTCCGAGAATGTTTACGGCCATGCTAATCGAGGGCAAGGAGCCACCTCTAATATCTGACCAGGGAGACTCTGTATCACTTATATTCATGGCCGGAGAAATGTCTGTTCCTTTCCGAATGTTTGTAGCGGAAGAAGGCAAAAAAGGTCGTATTCTTTCCTTAGACCACCTACTTATCATTCAATACTTATTGGGACATTCGGAGATAGACGCCACCATCGCAGCCAGAATTTGTCAACGACGTAAAACTGAAATAAGGGAAATCCTGAGCAGAATGGAAAGTAATTTTGGCTATCTTGAACGAGGCGGAACAGGTCGAGGGACTTACTGGATGCTGCATCAGGAGATATACAGGGAAATCGGCACCGCTCACATTTCAGTATGGAATCGTCGCATTGAGCGTGAAACCGCTAAGACTCGTATTTTAAGCATATTGAAACAGAAAGCGAAACATGGTGAAAGTGGTCTTTCCAACGCTGAAATTCGAAAGATCACAAGAGCTAGCCGAGACCAGGTAAAGCGGTTTATGGCTGAACTGAGAGACGAAGGATCTGTTAATACAAGCGGAAAGGGTGCTGGAACGGTCTGGGAATATACCCGCAAAGAAAATGGTGGAAAATAAATAGTGTGCACCAAAAACTGCACCATTATCAGGAAAAATGGTACAGTTTTTAGTGCATGCACTATTGACTACCCCAATATAATCGGCGAGTCTTGCGGGACGTGCAGTAGTTTATAAGTTGACGTGTTAATTAACTTGCGGGACGTCCATAAATATAATTAACTTGCGGGACGTCCATAAATAAGTAAATAACTATCTTTTAAGCATGGGAAGGTCTTGTGTGCAGTAGTTTATAAGTTGACGTGGTAATTGAACTGAAGAACGTAGTTGACCCCAGTTAAATAAAAGCAACCATGATTTTACCCCAGTACCATCTGCCGGAGCTACGGGGCAGGCAGGGCAGGCTATGTTGAATAATTGTAAGGAGAAAGGGCGTAAAGGTCTGTATTTTTCACAACAAAAGGGAATATTGTCTGAAACATGAATGAGCAAATAAATAAAGGCGAGATAGTCATATATCAGACGGAAGACGGACAAACTTCCCTGGAAGTTAAATTAATTGAAGAAACAGTTTGGCTGAATCTCAATCAAATGGCGGAATTATTTAAAAGGGACAAATCGGTTATTTCGCGGCATATTTCTAATATATTCAAAACGGGGGAGTTATCCAATGAGGCAACTGTTGCAAAATATGCAACAGTTCAAATGGAAGGTGGCAGGAGAACAACCCGTAATATCGAACACTACAACCTGGATGTAATGATTTCCGTTGGTTATCGCGTAAATTCATTATGTGGCACCCAATTCCGTATCTGGGCAAATAAAATATTAAAAGACTACCTTGTCAAAGGTTACGCTCTAAATGAAAAGAGATTACAGTTACAGATTGAAAAATATGAAGCGCTTAAACAATCGATTAAGCTTATCGATAATATAATTGACCGTAAACTGCTTTCCACATCTGAATCTGAAGGACTGTTGAAGGTTATTGGTGATTTCAGTTACGCTCTGGACACACTTGATCGATATGATTATGGAAAGCTGGAATTGGCTCATATATCTGACCGGGCAGTAAAGCGAATTTCATATGAAGAAGCGAAGGGCGCAATTAAGATAATGCAGGGAAGATTGAGTGATTCCAACTTGTTTGGACATGAAAAAGATGATTCGTTCAGTAGCTCTTTGGATACAATTTGCCAGACTTTCGATGGTAAAGATCTCTACCCCAGTATCGAAGAAAAAGCAGCGCATCTTCTTTATTTCATTGTAAAAAATCATTCATTTGTAGACGGAAACAAGCGTATCGCCGCAGCTATCTTTACCTGGTTTCTGGAACGGAACGGTTTGCTCTATAAATCTGACGGAACAAAACGCCTGGCGGATAACGCACTTGTTGCATTGATATTGATGATTGCCATGAGTGATCCAAAGGAAAAGGACATCTTAACAAAAATAGTTGTTAATCTTATAAACAAGGACAACTGATTAAAAGAAATCAGGGAAGCAGAAACAGGTTCGGGGCGGACTTGCGGGACGGGGGCGGACTTGCGGGACGGGACTTGCGGGATGTACATCAGTTTATAAGTTGACGTACTAATTGAGCTGAAGAAGGTAGTTGACCCCAGTTAAATAAAAGCAAACATGATTTCACCCCAGTACCATCTGCCGGAGCTACGGGGCAG
>JAHIKR010000002.1 GCA_018897415.1 Pseudomonadota bacterium | reverse complement strand
TTCAAACATGATATCAACAACAGGAAACATTAAATTCGATCAGCCATATGATTCTGTTTCAGAAAAGGAAATCGAGATATTAAAGCAATCTATGAATATCCGGCTGGTTAAAAAAATTTTAATGGCAGGAAGTACCCACGAAGGCGAAGAATCAATACTTATTGATGCTTTTTCAAGGATCAGAAAAAACTTTGCTGATACTGTTCTTATTATTGTACCGAGGGATCCGGAACGTGCAGGGTCTATACTCAAATTATGTAAATCCTCAGGATTCTCCTCAATCCTTATGAAAGACTTCAAAAATACAGATAAGAATGAAAAATTTGATGTGATTGTTGTTGATGTTATAGGAATTCTAAAGAGACTTTATGCAATTGCTGATGTGGCCTTTGTCGGCGGAAGCCTTGTAAATCTAAGCGGCCACAATCCACTTGAGCCTGCTGCATTTTCCAAACCTGTAATATTTGGACAATATATGAGTGATTTTGCATATATCTCGCAAATGCTTTTAGATTCAGGAGGAGCTGCCCAGGTAAAAAATACAAACAGCCTTTATGAAACAATAGTAGAAATTCTCAGTGATAGCGATAAAGCCCGGAATATGGGAGAAAAAGCATTTAAAGTCTTTAATGCCAACAAGGGTGCTGTTGAGAAAACGTTAAAAGTTATAGAAAGCCAATTGAAGGCGTAACTTCTCAATAAGTCCGGGCAAATTACATGATCAGAAATTTACAAACTCATTTTTATGTAACATTTAGACAATATGAAACCGGCTGCACATGAGCTTCAGGTGTGGTACATTCAAAACAGGAAACTGTTTGAGCGCATTATGCCATTTCATACGGTGAATGATTATGTCAGGCAACAGCCAACTTCTTTTCATTTTGAATGATGATCTTTGGGTCAGGATTTTTAATGGGAATAGGCAGTTTTTGTTCTATCAACAAATTGATATGTTCTTTCATTCCCCATTTGGCTTTATAAAGACAGTCCTCAACTGAATGCCCTATGCCGGAAAAGCCTTCTAAATCCGGTGAATAAAAGCCAAAAAAATCCGGTTCCTCTGTTGCTTCAATCACCAAAGAGTACGGTAAACCAATCATTATTGATTCCTCCCACACATTATTTAATACCAGCAGCCCTTAAGATAGAGTGACAAGTACCAGTTGGAACTTCCTTTGCTCCATGATAGTCAACCCGAATTAATCTGTTCCATCCTGTTTTCCCATAATACCTTATCGAGCCCTTTTGTTTGACGATTTTGAAGCCATTTTTTTCGAGCAATTTAATCAGTTCACTGAATTTCAATTGGTTGCTCCTTTATCTTCGAGCATAAGTAATTATACGATTGCCCGCTTAAATACCAAAAATAAAAAAGATTGCCAAGAAAAATACTATTACTTATGTTTTTATCTAACCGCTTAATACTCAATAAATGAAGATAGACGTATGCGGATAAACACAATGAGAAAGATTCCCGCCGCCCTGAATACACAGTTCGACGCTTTATTGGTCAAAAACAAAATACCCCAAAATTTCATAACGTAACAATTTGGGTCTTTCAAAAAAAACAATGGGGGTCTTCTTAAGTGAGCCTAAAGAAAAAAGAGTATTAAATCACTTAGAAAAATTGATCTTTATGACTTGAATTCATCCTTTTAACGCTGAGCTTAACTGGTTGCGAGGAAGAATACAGGAAGCCTATGAATTAACCTAAGATAATGATTGCGGCACCGTATTCGAATAAAAAAGGCGGCTCCTCGCAATCCAGTTGAAGCGATTTTAGGCAATATTAAAGAAATAGGTCATTTTAATTTTTTGTGTCACTTTCAACTTTCTTCATTGAATCTGCCATAAATACTATTGAACTATGGCTGCCAGCACCAGCTACACGAGCCCACTTAGCCAGAACCTTAACATAATTACCGCCTGTCAATTCAACCATATCCCCTTCACTCAACTTAAAAAGTAAATCAGCAGATTCTTTGGGAATCACAACCATATTTGCTTGAATTTCTCCTGAGAGAGGATTTTTTTCGCCTTTAGCTCCAGGTGGAAGTGCTCTAAAAACTGCCTTCCCCTGTGTTGAAACTGGAAGCACCCAGGCACCAGTACCGACTGCCACAAATTGAACTACTGTCTTTATATCACAGCCTACATAATCTTCTGCAAATCCTGCGGTTACCAGTTTGGCGAAAGAAATTTTAGTTCCAGGTGGTGGACATTTAGTTGATTTTGGTACAGCGACATATCCTGTTGGAATACACCCTGAAAACACTAACGAAAAAATAAATCCTAAAATATATATATTTTTCATTCTAAATACCTCCTATATAATTTGTTTCTTCCGGGTACTTGAATAGTCTATCTATCCTAAAATTTTGATTAACAATAGAATCTTTTACCACCCCCTTCTCTCAAGACAAGAGGATTTCCTGCCTAATGTCTCCGCATCACCTACAAGCGGGGAAATGGGCATTTGTGAATGCTACGTTTTCCTCAAACTTGGCAAATGTTACAGCCGCACGACTCTTCACGTCAGATACAATTGTGTGGTTAGGCAAAGAAGTTGAAATATTAATATGTTACATCCCTACATCAACAAACTCATGAAAGGAAACTTTTAGCCTATAGACGTTCCCATAGTCCCCACAAGTTTAATAGGTCAATACGTTTCCCTGTTTCGCATAGATTGGAAAATGACCTTGTCAGGTCGTATCAATCCTTAAAGGTTAGGTTGCTTATCTTTGTCGTATGAAAATAGATGGATATGCCACTCAGAACTTCTCCCTATCTTTGAATATCGATATTTACTTGTTCCTCTGATGCATTTGTCACACCTAAATTACGAAAAAGGAAAACATGAAAATTATGAATAAATTCTTCATGTAATCCTCTGATAGCTAAACCTCCACCGGATGTCGCTGTAGTATGCACCTGAACTCTACCTCCGAGGCTTTTCACTCGGACACTCAGAATCATTTCAACTTTCCCTACTGATTTTCGAAAAGATATTGTACCTGACTCTCGATCTGATGCACTCAACTGCATCCCTTGTTGGGCGCCAGCCTGTATTGCTGCGCTAAACACTTCTTTTTCCGAAAATCTTTTTGGTGCCTCCCACACAGACATTCTTGGTAAGATAGCGCACGCAGTTAAGAGCGTCGCCAGTATAAGAGACACCTCAAAGTAAAAAAACCATTGTTTTTTGAATAGACTGAGCATAACTCTTCTCCTCTCTTCCCATTTAAATCGGTTAGCAAGCGGTGGTAATGGGAAAACCCACCGCCTTAATGCCATTGTGGCGAATATTTTGCATAATCTCATAATTTGCTTCAGTCGGAAAGTCATGGAGTTACAGTAACATATTTACCATAATGATCTACAAACTCGTTTATAACATTCTCGCCACCCTTACTTGATTTTACCTTTAGGATAAATGCAAGCTTCCCTTTAGCTCCTTTTTCAAGAAAGAAGTTCATATATGTTAATTCACCGACGCCTGAACCTCTTTGTGCAAAAAAGGTCCCAGCACTTTTATCTGATGTAAAAACACCTAAACCGATCTCGGTTGAGGTTCTTATAGCTTTTGAAAAAGCCTCATCATATTCAACTCCAGTTACAGTAAAAGACTTTATTATTTCACCTCTCAGCAAACAAAGGTTGCCAGCACAACCTGTAAGCATAAGAACTGCTAAAAAACATCCAATCATCGCCTTAATGTCTGTCTTTGAAATTTTAGCTACCATGACAATACTCCTTTCGTTTGAGTTGATTTGTCTGTTTAACCCCCAAACCCAGCAGTTAGCGCAAAAGAGACTCAACGGACATGTGGATATAGCATTGGACATGTCATATCCGGGGGTCTCCGGCTTGTAGATCTATGAGAGAAACGTGAGTTTTGGTGGAACTATGAACCCGCCGCACACACTGAAAGAGTGCGTGTCGGAAACTCTCTGCCCCGTTGACTGCGCGCTCTGTAATTCCATCCCGACCTCCCAAAACTGTCCCTACATATTTGATGATAAATGCAAGCTAATCCTTTTTCACAAACTCTTCGTAAATGTATCCCTCGACTTCTTTTGTGGTAATTTTGTACCATGCTCCATCTTTTTCAAACCAGTGCAGGCGTGTTCCTTGAGGCAGAGTTGTTATTACCCTTGAAAATGGGTTTGGTTTCTCTCTTATTTCCGCAGGCGTATCGCTGATAATTTTTATCCATCCCTTTTGTTCTTCTTTTTGCTGTGGCAAAGATGCAATCTGTGTTGTTTCTTCATCATATTTCTTATTATAATCGAGCTGTTCCGGTTGCTCAGCAGCAGGCAATTTTTGGTTTTTCTTTTGTTGATTTGATAGATCATTCTCTACTGTCACTGTTCCCTCGCTGGATGCATTCAGAACATTGAGATTTGAGCTTGAGTCTTTTTCAGTGGAAGTATTAGTTGATTGTAAAGTAATATCAGTCGGTATAAGGATTCGCTGCCCCACATTCAAGTTGAAAGGTTCTGTGATATTGTTATGATTGGCAATTTTTCTCCAGTATCGGCAACCGCCCAAAGTTTTCATGGAAATATCGCTCAGTGTATCTCCAGGCTGGACAATATAATAATTTCCGCCTTTGTAGCTTGTTATGCTGTCAATAGCCGAACTATGAGGCTTTTGAGCAATTATTGTCTGTTCGTAGTTCATTTTATTATTAAGATTTTTGAATAAAATGTGTTGCAATGCGTTGGGTCCATCAGGAAAATCTACCATTTTTTGTGCCAGGAATGCTTTTTGTGACCAGAATGGGACTGAAACCTTAACAATGCATCCTTTATTCATTGCGGAAACCATTATTTTATATTCATATTTTAAAGTGCTTTTGCCCTGGACACTTTCAAGAAAGGTTGGGGTGTTAAATTTTTTCTTTTTAGTGGAGATAAATCCGACTTTTTCATCCATAAAATAAATTTTTTCTTCCATTTCTTGTAATGTACTTATCACAGATGCCCATGTTTTTTCAAAATTTAGCGGATAAATTGATTCGAAGGATGCAGCTTGAGTAAAATCTATATCAGGATACTTATTTTGAAAGTAATTTATAGCAGGCTGAGCATCAAGGGTAGCCGAAGTGGTTGCACATCCTCCTAAAATTATAACACATAGGAAAATAAATAAAGCTTTTGATGGATTATTAACCACAAGTTGCCTCCTATTACCTGCGTGAAACTTACTTTATTGTCTATCATGGATTAACCGCTGCATTCAATAAAACCCAAAGCTTTTATTTTTTGGTTCGATCTTTATTTGCTAAAGCGATTTTTTTGACTCTACTTTCTTGCTCATACTTTCTTCATCAGTGCGAGTAGTAAAGTTAGAACCAATAGAATTAAGGTTAAATATTTTTTCAGTGTATTGTTCGTGTCTTTGGAAAATCTGCATGGCCTGCGCTATGAATATCGTAAGAATTCCAGCAGGTATATTTACTACTTTTAATATATCAACCCAACCAATACATTCGATAAATTTGCCAATAAAACCATAAGATTTATATGATGACAACTTTTTTGCATGTTGTGCGGCCTTAATTGAACAGCCAATGAGAAGGATAATTATCAACGATAAGAGTGAAAGTGACCTGGCTGAGTGTAAAAAACTCGCTATTGATACCTTGAAATTTTCCTGGTTCAGTTTCTTAATTTCCTGCAAATGTGATTTATACTTTTCATCTAATTCATTAATAATTTCCCTTTCTTCCTCAATGCGAGAAGTATGCATAGTTTCGATATTTGTAAGATATTGATTTTCAAGTAAACTGTAAATGAAATCCATTTTGCTAAGGATGTCATTACTGTCTTTCATGGCATATAATTTCCATAGATAGTAAAAATCATTAAGATTAGCCTTCACATCAAAACCAAAGCCGTCAATGATTCCATTTAGCTGATGAACTATTGAGTTCCTATAAGATATTTCTGCCTTATCCATGAATCCAGACTTCTGTTGCAGGATCCCATAGTAGGTCGGAAGAGCAATATTTTTATTCGTAGGGAGAGGATCTTTATATGGCAATATCTCCGGTGCTTTAATATTATAATCAAACGCATTGATTCCAAGATATATTGACAGTTTTTCAACTGCGTTCACAGCCTGTTCGTAAAGTTTTCTTTGCAAAGCCATATCGGCAAGCTTTAATAGCTGCTCTGCATATCCCTTGCTATCCTTCTTTATGGAGTCAATGGCTTGCGATAATGTGTTTGCTGCCTGCTCCAGTCTGTTATTCTTTAAGAGAAAATCTACCATAAGAAAATATTCTTCCGGAGTTCCGGCAAGACGTATTGACTTGTTGATACCGGCAGTTACGATGTCTTCCATTCCGTTTTCCATAGAAAAGGTGATGATTTCTATAAGCTTGCTTAAGTCTTTAGTAATTTTTATGGCTTTTCCTGTTGATTGAATTGCGTCTTCTAATCTGTCTTTTTTGATAAGAAAACGGCTGAGATTTATTAGTTCATCCGGGTCTGATGCTATATTTATGGCTTTTTGTAATGTTTCACGGGCAGATTTATCCATATGTGCTTTTTCGAGGAAATCCGCCAAATCTAAAAGAACGGACACATCCTTTATGTAAGGTAGAACTTTTGGGATAGCTTGACTTGCGGATTCGATCTGTTCCTGTTCTAAAAGAAATTTGATGCCATTTGTTGCAAAAGGAATTTGTTCCTTATCTGCAAAATAAGAATGATGATCGTAAATTTTTTTTATAGCATCTACAGCCATTCCTTTACGATTATCTTCAAAATAAAATGCGGCAAGAGTAAAATAATATGAAGGGGTCCCTACATTTACTTTATTGAGAGGTTTCAGTATTGGATTTCGTACAGTCATTTCTGGAAGTGAAATTATTTTGCCTTTTTGTGATTCCGCAGATTCCAACCTTTTGATTATTCGCTGCAAATCAGTTAAGGACATGATTTGTTCGCATTTTTCCAGCTTATCTATCAGAGGATCAGGCTGTTCAGATGTAGCGCCACTGGCAAATGCCGGCATAAAAAAGAGTATTAATAATATGCCGGCTGCTATTAATATAGCTTTTTTCTTTCGTAAAAATAATGAGCGCTCTCTAAAATAGAGATATATGCATCCATTTAATATCGTCAGTGGAAAGAAGATATAAAGGAAAAGAGACAGAGTATCGGTTGAACTGAGCGCCTCAAAGATAGATAGCGTAAAAATTAATCCTAATGGGTAAAGACCAATTGCTATAACTTTTTGAATTCTTGCAACATATAAGAAATGGTCTTGTGATTTTTGGAGATTGTTTTGTAGTGATGAGATTTCTTTTTTTGCATCACCAATTTTTTTATTCAAAACTGTTTTTTTGTCTTTTAATTGCTTTATCTCAGAATCATGGCGAGACACCAGCTCGTTTTTCTTTTTGTAGTATTGTTGCCTCTTATTGTTAAGCTGTTTTAATATCTGGTCATTTTTTCCAGCAAGAGGTTCGGTAGAGTTCGTAATAGCCTCTGTGGACTGTAAGCCTTTTGAGGTTTCACTAAATGCATTTATGGTAATGCCAGAAATTAGAAAAATGATCACCAAAAATAGAATTAAAGGCAAGTGTGAACGACCTCTATTATTTATAATCGGTTTCATACTACCCCCAAGGTTGACAGTCGGTTAACTTATTTTCTTGTTATATCAATCTGTTTTGCTTTTTCTCTATCGAAACGCAAGAAAGCCATATCTTTATTTAGTTATCGGTATATTCCTGACAGGTATTATTTTCTTAAATTGATCTACGGCAATAGTTGCAGTCATATGGGTTGCATTGGGATTTACTTCTTCCGCAATAAAAGTCACATTTTGAGGCAGGTGGGGGACAAATGTTTGTTTGACATAACGCTCCTTTTTAGATTTATCCCCCTGTTGCACAAATACAAGATACTGATTTCCAAAGTTATCATATAAATAACTAGGAGGAGAACCATAACTACTATTTATTCCTAATTCTTTATCCTCATTACCATTATTTTGGAATGAAACTGTGCATCTCACATTGCTGCCACTTCTTTTACATTCTACAGGCCTAAATATAAAGCCTTCTGCTTCAACGGCCTTCCCTGCGGAAGTTGGAGTAGGCGGCATTGCCACCGGTCTTTCTCCAGAAGCTGTGGCCACCTCTATTCCTCTTGCCAGCAGTTCCTCAATAGCTTTTGTCCTGGCGATATTCCCGCTGGAAGCGCTGATCATCTTTGCTGTTTCAGTGTCTAATACTTTTACCGCAAGTCTTATGCTGTCTCCGAAAGGCGTTATTGTTCCTGTAATAAGGGCATCAACACCTGCGATTTTTCCCAGTTTTCTTGCAGTTTGAGGATCTATTAAACCGGTTGCAGAAAGCTTGTGCTCTTCAATGATACTCTTCAAGTGAGTTCTATCCACAACCATAAATCCTTTATCAGCGCCTGCAATCGCGATAGAAAATTCCTCTGCTAAAAATCTGCCAAGTTCCGTTACATTCCCTTGAAGATCGGTAAAATCTACTACGGCTACTATCTTTTTGCCTGCACTGGCGATATTTACCGTCATTACAGAGGATAGATTCTCTATTTCATTTTCATACGCTATTGAGTTTTGAATACCGGAAAAGAAAAAGATGATAGATAGAACGTAAACAATAATGAATCTTCTAAATTTTTTTTGCATCTCACTTGTCTCCTTATGCCATTTTGTTTTTTCTATATCCATATTTAAAAACCTTTATCAGCCCCTTGAGTTGCCTTTTGTTTAATATACTGCTCTGCTTCGCGTTGTATATCTTTTGACATAATAATCATAAGTCCTATTTTATCAAAGGTACTTAAAAACATAGTTGATTTTTCTCCTTCCCATGCATAGCGATCAGTCCCATCATCCAGTTTAGTTTTCTTAGCTTCACCAAATGTATCAAAAACCACTTTTTTTAGTTTTTCATAATTTTTAATATCATGGACAACAATATCAACTTTCATAAATCCACCTTGCCAAAAACCATAACCAAGATTTGATAGTTGCGCATCTCCGATCATTAAATCGTCCCTTTTTATTTTGTAGATATCAATATTTTTTTGGACTCCATTGAATTCCAAGCCTTTTACTTCTTTTATTTTTTTGATATCAGTACCCCACTTGATTCCTCGAAACCCATCCGGTTCTGATCCTGGTTTAAACTTTTCTTGTCCATAAGCACTTGCTGTTGCAAAAAGCATTATAAGTATAATAATCAAAGCAATTCTATTTTTCATTTTATTTACTTCCTTATTTTTTTATCGTATTCCCTTGGCGGACGTGGTTATTGTTCCTGGTAGGGGCGGCCCTGACGATATAGCTTCAGTCGATTCTCGCCACCGTCAATATGGCCCAAGGACAGTGCTCGTACTTGCGTGCTTACGGCTTCTTCGAATTGCCCGTTTCGTGCATAGGCGGCTGCGAGCGTGTCTAAGTTATTTGCTATCGGCTTGAGCTTCGTCAGCTTCAACGCCAGTTCAACAGCTCGTTTCCCGTTGTGTTGCTTTACGTCCTTGCATGTTGCAAAATGCCATGCCAATTTATTCAGAGCGTCCACATTGCCCAGCCCCCAAGACCTTTCGTATTCAGCCACCCCCTGTGCATAGAGGCTTCGCCTGAACGCATTATGGCCTGCCAGAAATGCCTGCGCCGCTTCTACCTTTTTGGCACGAGCTGCCTGCTCCGCTTCCCGCTGTTTTTCGCGAGTCAGCCGCTCGGCCTCACGCTTCTTCGCCTGGGCGCGTTTCTCCGCTTCTATCCGAATCTCACGTTCTTCTACCGCCTTCTTAATTGCAGACTGAATTTCGGCGGCTCGATTGGAACCATCCCGCGCATACGTTCCTCTACTGTCGCCGCCACCATCAAGAATGAGTTCATCCGCTGTGACGACCGCGAAGAGTGTCATGACAGAAGTCCCTCCGAATAGTCCACTCTTCGTCACTTCTACTTTGATACGGCCATCTTCCAATTCGGACCAGCGACCCGCTACACGCTGGTTGCTGATCTCGAAGTAGCAAGACCCGTCTTTAAAGAACTCGCAGCGCTCCTTCCCATACTCGTACTGTGAGTATTCGCTCCACGCACCGATTAGCTTGCTGCCTGGATCACTACATCCGGAGATCATTATCATTGCCAATACACCGAATATTATGATGAAATGTCGCAATAGAACCCTTGAACACCATGGAAATAACTTTTCCGATTTCATATTTATTCCTCCTACAATAGTTTTTTAAGTAAATTGCCTAACCTGAGATATATTTCACTTTTTTTAAGATAAAAAAGCTTTTTGTAGTTGAAGTCAGGTCACGCCCTTTTTTAACTTCCTCCGGAAAATGAGCACCTTTATAATTTTAGGGGGATTTACTAAAGGATGCATCTTGAAAATCATCTAACCTTTGAAAGCGGGGTATCTCCCATTAATGTTTCGTTAACTTTCGGCCTTTGTTTGCCCTCAGTTAAAGCCCTTACTTTTTTTGTTAGATAATTATCAAGTTCATTTATAGTCACCCATTCATCATTGTTTTCGTTCGCTTCACCTTTAAGTCCGTTGATAAGACAATGTGTGAATATCCCGCCCTTCCATTTTGGATGCTCAAGGGAATATCCTGTGGAGCTGGAGGCTGAGAAAGTCACCACTCCAGTAGTCGTAGTTTTGCTCAGTGCCGTAGCCAGACTGTTTATTTTCTCATTAACCTCATACACTCCAATACCCCTTTTGGCATATCTTTCCGATAATCCGCTTAGACCTGAATGACATGCGTCAAGATACATGATTATCTTGCCTGCCGATATGTTTTTATTCAGAATGTCTGTGAGGTCTTGGTCTGAAAAACCAGTACCACGTAAGTTCTCAACATCCGTGTCATAACAAAGATAATACAATGTTCCATCAAAATCAGTTATCCCGTGTGTTGCAATATATATCTCAACAGTATCCTCTTTTGTCGCTTTGCCAAGCAAACTGGTTAATGTTCCGATGACATTTGCCCGGGTTGCTGATGAATCGGTAAGGAGCTTTACACGTTTTTCGGGCAACTTTCCGCCGGATTCCGACCTTAAGAAGTCATAAAATTTCTTGCCGTCGCTTGCAGCATAATTCAGATTGTAACCAGGATTGTGAAACTTGCTGATTCCCATAACAACGGCATAAATGTCACCCAGCTTTGCCTTTTTGACAATCCTGACTGATTGTTCGCTTTTTTGACCGTTTCTGTCAGTACAGGTGATTTTTACCACATTAATGCCGGGTTTGAGCAAAATGGACCCATCAAAAACCGCCTTGTTATCTTCAACTGGCCTTTTGGTAATTTGATTTACGTCAAACCTATTATCCTCTGTAACGGAAATAATCTTGAGGGGTTCATTGTTTAAGCTAATGAAGAGGCTTTGTACGGCATTGCCGGGCCCAAAAGTCATGACACTGCCGTGCAGGTCAATAGTTTTTTTATACGTTTCGGTATCCTTATTGGGCGAGTTGACATATAACTCAGGAGGTCCTGAATATGTTGCGCTTGCATATGTTTCTGGGCCGCTTCCCGTTGCCTTCACTTTTTGTACTATTGCCGTCTGTTTTGCAACCCGATAAGCCAAAGTTGTGCGAAATTCATCAAAATCGGTCTGGCTTATGTTCAGTTTCACCGGCATTTCACCAATAGAAGCATCACCCCTCACAAAAAACGTAAAATCTTTGTATTGGCTTTCTCCGGCCCTTACCGTTCCTATGGTTTCTTCCTTATCGAAAGCGATACCAGGATCAGATACTTGAAAACCTATTTTGACATCTTCGGCATCCAGGTTCCCATTATTGTTTACACTGACTCTGAACCTCGGCCATGAATTTTGCGATAATTCCTTGTCAGAGATACCGTTAAGCAACGCGACCTGATATTCCAGGTTTGGCTTTTTTACCATTACAGGCAATGTAATGTCCTTGGACAGTCCGGGAAAACCATTCTGTGTCATCGCTACATTCAAACTTAGTGAGGAATCTACAAAAGAGCGGTTTAATGAAACAGGCACGGTTATGAGAGAACCCACGCTATTTGGTCGCAATCTTCCAACATTTCCGTTGTAGCTTCCGACAATTGCCTTGCTGGAATTGGAGCTTACACGGATTTTCACGCTTTCTGCGATATTGCTGCCGGTATTCTTAGGGGTAATCCTAAGGATGTAAGACTCAGCGTTTTCCACGCCTGGGATTTCTCTATTGCTGGTATCAACAACCTGGTAGGCATAAAAAAGCACAGGGGCTTTAGATTGGAAGGAAACTGTATAGGTTTTTTCTGTCTGCATTCCTCTTACGTCTGTTGCAGCAATAGTGTATTTGATTTCAGGTTGAGAAAAGGTGTGCGGAATTTTGAATGCCAGCGTTGCCTTGCCAATTGTGCCCGCCCCGATTGTCGCCAGCTCGTCATTTTGCTTCACAACCTCAATGCCGTTAGTAACATCGACCAATCGAACCTTCACCTTCAATGCCTCTCCAGCGCCTTCGTTCTTGATGTAAGGATTAAGTTCAATGGTTTCATTATTTTCAGGGACTTTATCCCCATCGCCGCTTGCAAGACCTGATGAATCGTTGAGATTGCAGGAAGCGAATAGTAATCGGGGGCTTCGAAGTTCTGTGGTTGGTATTTGAAGCTCAACCGGTCTGGCATCATAGCCCCTTTTCTCATGGGCTTTAACCAGAAAATTCGCGGTTCCAGTGGATAGGGTATGGTCGGCTTTGATGGGAATGGTTAGTTCCTTGGATTCTCCAGGCTGGATGTCTCCAAGTTCATATTCCGGTTTAAATTTTATGTATTTGTTGGTGGTATCAAGGAGAACGAATGTATCGAAAGCGGTTCCCTGCCCAACATTACTGACGGTGAGCAAAAATTCGGATTTTTCTCCTGCATCGATGGTATTATTAGGAATTATGGAATCAGTATCAAAGAATTTGACACCGACATTCAAATTGGCTTTTGCGGTTTGCGACATCTTTGCCGATTCAGCATATGTCCTAAATTCAGATGAAGAAACAATTTTATTCTGTAAATCTATAGCCGTGGATTCTAAAGCTCGACCCCTTGCAATACTTTTCCATAATGCCATTTGACCGATCATACTCCCACCCAAAGTGAAAAGGCCAACAATGGGTCCACCGAAAAGTTCGCTTGCAGACGGGTTATAAATACCTTCAGATGTGATGTTATATGAATTAGACCTTTTATTACTTGTAACCTCAAGTTTC
Source organism: Pseudomonadota bacterium (assembly GCA_018897415.1). Taxonomy (GTDB): domain Bacteria; phylum Desulfobacterota; class Desulfobacteria; order Desulfobacterales; family ETH-SRB1; genus B13-G4. The sequence continues at coordinate 2,812 of JAHIKR010000002.1, read as the reverse complement.
GTTTCAGCTCTTACCACTGTGGGACTCGTTTTATCGAAACCAGCGCGAAGCTCAGGATAGACACGAGGTGCCTGAACGAGCGACATTCCTAGTTCAAGTGGCGCAACGACGAGTTCCCCATGCTTAGGATTATTATATCCTGTACATATTGAAACATCCTTAAATGCCTTGCCAAATATCCCCTTTAATTTATTCGCAAGATTATGACCATGATCTACATCTTTTATCTTTGCATCATTAATAATAATCTTTACAAATGCGGCATTTTCACCCGGATCAACAATATGCTTTGTTACTCCCCCACAAGCACTAAAAACCATGATTGTGAGAACGATAATCGTGAAATAAATACTTTCCCTTTTTACTTTTTCAGTGTGCAATTTCATAAGAACCCCTTTGTTAATATAATTGGGGGTAATCAGTAATCAGAATAATCGAGGGATAGCTATGATTTTATATATCTCATTGTGGAAATTGGTGTTAAATAAAAGTATTAAATTTTTATAACTAACAGATGGTTCTCCTTTATTCAAGTTAAATAGACACTTGTGTTTTGTAATTGTTTTTCTTATAAATAAGGCAACTGTGAACCCTGAATCTAACAACCTGACCAGTTACTTGATTGATAACAGTTTAGTTTTTATGAGCAATATTTTTAAAAAAATAGAAAAAATTATGACCAGTAAAAATAAAGCTGGTCTTATTTCTTTCGAGTCTTTTTTATTCATACTATCTCTTATTTACGGCAGCGCTGTTAAAATCAGAGGTTTTTTTTATGATAAGGGTTTATTATGGCCCAAAAAACTTCCCTGTGTAGTAATATCAATTGGAAATATCACAGTCGGAGGCACAGGCAAGACTCCAATGACTATATATGTCGCAAATCTGGTAAAACGTATGGGCTATAAAGTGGTAGTAATCAGCAGAGGCTATAAAGGACTTGCAGAAAAAACCGGAGGAATCGTAAGCGATGGAAAAACAATATTCATGGAAGCTGACAAATCAGGTGACGAACCGTTTATGATTGCTAACAGGCTGAAAAACACACCTGTTGTTGTAGGTAAAAACCGATTTAAAGCAGGTATAATGGCTTTTAACAGTTTTAAGCCGGACGTTATTGTGCTTGATGATGCTTACCAGCACCTCCAGCTCGAGCGTGATATTGACATAGTGCTACTTGATAATATTTGTCCTTTTGGCAATTATCACCTTTTACCGAGAGGCACGCTAAGGGAACCGCCTTCAGCCCTAATGCGTAGTGACGCATTTATTCTAACAAGGTCGGATGTTGCTAAAGAGCCGGAAAGTACGTATAACTCTGTCAAATTAAAAAATTATGCAAGTGGCAAGCCAATTTTTAAGGCCATACATGTTCCATATATATACAAAATTGTTAGAGGCGGAGCTATTTCATCTCAAGGGATTTATGGAGATCCGTGCACACAAGATTTTGAATGCTTGCGGGAGCGCACAGCATTTGTTTTTTCAGGTATTGCAAGAAATATAGATTTTTACAATACAGTAAAAGGGTTTAAGTGTAAGGTAACGGGTTCTTCAGAATTTACAGACCATCATAGGTACACGGACAGAGATCTTAACATGATATTACAATTAGCAAAAAAATCTAATGCCGACTTTATTATTACAACAGAGAAGGACTATGCCAGAATTGCAAACAGAATCACATGGCCAATTGACCTTGTGGTTATTGGTATAAAGATATCATTGGGAAATAATGATGCTGACTTCAATCTCTTTATAAAAAACAGACTTAAAAAATTAATAAATGCTAATGAAAGATCTTCGTTCTAAAGAGATAAAACAAATACTGATTCGCTCCACAAACTGGGTTGGAGATGCTATAATAACAACGCCTGCAATCAGAGCTGTGCGCAAAAATTTTCCTGAAGCAAAGATAAGCCTTCTCGCAAAACCTTGGGTTGCCCCGATTTTTTACAACAATCCTTATATTGATAATATTTTGTTTTACGATGCTGCAGGAAAACATAAAGGCCTGTCCGGTATATCCCGGTTGAGTAGGGAACTGCGAAAAAAAAAATTTGATCTCGCCATCCTTTTTCAAAATGCTTTTGAAGCCGCTCTGATTGCTTTTGGGGCGGGGATTCCGAACAGACTCGGCTATAACACTGATGCAAGGAGTCTATTGCTTACACATTGCATCCGTCTAAAGCCGGCCCTAAAAAGAGTCCATCAAATCGATTACTATCTTGGAATTCTTGAAGGCGCTTCATTAAAATCAGACGGCAGGCAACTAACGCTTGTTGTAACAGACGAAGAGCGTAAACATACTGAAGAAATATTAGCAAAACACGGTATTACAGGGAAAGACAGACTTGTCGGAATAAACCCGGGCGCTGTTTTTGGATCTGCGAAGCGGTGGTTTCCTGAACGGTATGCTACAATAGGTGTTAGGCTGCAAGAATATAGCGGGGCCAGAATCGCTATATTCGGAGGACCGGGTGAAAAAGCGCTTGGGCAGTATATCTCTGAATTAATGGAAAGCCGCTGCGTCAACTTTTGCGGCAAAACAAGCCTTCGTGAAGCTGTAGCATTAATTGAGAGGTGTCAACTTTTTATTACAAATGATTCAGGTTTGATGCATGTTGCGGCAGCTCTTGATACTCCGCAGATTGCGATATTTGGTTCTACTGATCATGTAACAACCAGCCCCGGTGCTCCAAGAAGCCAGATTATAAGAGTGCCGGTGCCTTGCAGCCCTTGTCTGAAACCAGACTGTCCTATAGACCACAGATGCATGAAAGATATTACTGTCGAAATGGTATATGATGCT
>JAHIKR010000086.1 GCA_018897415.1 Pseudomonadota bacterium | reverse complement strand
TATTATTACCCTAATTGATCGTAAACAAAATGAGAAAAAAATGCAAATAATCACCGGCCGTTTTATTAAGGTTTTTTTTGTATTATATATCGCGCTTTTTTTAAGCTTTCCTTCCCAAGTTCTATCCCAAACTAAAGACCAAAATACTGCGCCCAAAGAAACGGAACAAACTTCATCCTTATTACAAAGCATAGATACTCCTGTTCCAGGGAAAAAAATTGACGAAGCTGGAGAAAAAATAGGGGCAGGAATTGAAAAATTTAGAGAAAAGACCTCATCACACATTGGTGAATGGATAAATGCTAAGGCTTTTGCCGGCATAACATGGCTAAAGCTGGTAGTTTGTCTATTTTTGCTGTTTCTTGTAGTCTTTATTGAACGTATCCTTAAATTCATAATTCAGAAAAAGAAGCGTAGCATACCCCAGGAAGAAGATAGTATATCCTGGACCAAATTTTTTCTTGAGGCAATTGAAAAACCGCTTTCACTTGTCATCTGGATTTATGGAATCTATATAGCGCTGTTTCCCCTTTTAGCTCATTTTAAAGCCCCAGATGGCACCAATCTTGTTCATAGTGTAGCGCAAAGAATTGTCAATATGGGCGGAATAGTTGCAATTATCTGGCTCGCCTTCCGTCTAGTTCAAATCGTTGATGTAAAGTTGAAGAAATGGACTGCTTCCACTGAAAGCACCATCGACGACATGCTTGTCCCTCTTATAGGAAAAACATTAAGAATATTTATCATAATTATCGGTGGTATGATAATTATTCAAAATCTTACAGGCCTTCAACTGGGTCCACTCATTGCTTCCCTTGGAATATGTGGTCTAGCGGTAGCTCTGGCGGCCAAAGAATCTATTGCCAACTTTTTTGGGACCCTCACCATTCTATTTGACAAGCCCTTTCAGGTTGGAGAACGCATCGTTATCGACAACTGTGATGGAGTTGTTGAATCAGTGGGATTCAGAAGCACTCGTATCAGAACCTTGACAGGCCACCTGGTCAGTATTCCAAATGAAAAAATCGTTAATTCAACTATAGAAAATATAGGACGCAGGCCATATATCCGATGGCTCACAAATATCACTATAACTTATGATACGCCTCCGGATAAAGTTGAAAAAGCAGTAAAAATCATAGAGAACATTCTTGATAACCATGAAGGAATGGACAAAGATTTTCCACCAAAGGTCTTCTTCAACAACTTCGATGATTACAGCCTCAATATCATGGTTGTTGCCTGGTATCATCCCCCCAATTATTGGGATTTCCAAGTATGGTTACAGAAAACATGTTTTGAAATTATGAGGGAGTTCGAAAAAGAAGAACTTGAATTTGCCTTTCCAACTCAAACTGTTTATCTTGCAAACGACGAAAAACGCCAGCTTAAACTGAAATTATTATCAGATAAAGACATACAAAAAGTATAATTATATAATGTTATAAAATTACTTATACTTTATTAATCTTGCGCATATCCTACTCCCGGCTGATTCATTTCCAAATGTTTTGCCAAATCTGTGCAACTTATTCCCAACTCCCGAACAAGTTATTTACTTATTTATAGGATGTCCCGAATTTTTCCTCGACACGATTTTCCCTTATGCCTATGTCTTGATAAACGCAGCTTTTCATGATAAATTTAATAAAAATTTTAGAGGGTGTAATAAGTATTGAACCAATTCGAGAGAAGTCAAGCAAAACCATTTATCATGAACAGCTATAAAATAGTGGATACACACTCCCATCTTTGCGATCCCATTTTTGACTCTGATCGAACGGAAGTTATTAAAAGGGCAAGGGATGCCGGCGTATCCGTAATTTTCACATTGGGGGAAAATCTTTCAGATGCAAAGCGTAATATTGAACTGGCAGAAAAATATCCTGAAGTAATGCCTGCGGCAGGACTATATCCGTCCTATCTTGATATAAATCAGGCTGAAAAAATGGTATCTTTTATCCGTAGAGAAAAAAGCAATCTAATTGCCATAGGTGAAGTTGGCCTGGACTTTTGGATAGTAAAAGAAGAACCAGAAAGAGATATTCAAAGAAAAATTTTCAGCGACTTCATTGAACTTTCAATAGAGCTTGGTTTGCCTGTCAACGTTCATTCCCGATCCGCCGGCCGGCATGCTGTTGCCATGTTACTTGAACAGGGCGCACAAAAGGTCCATCTCCACGCATTTGATGGAAAAGCGTCTGCTGCCATGCCTGCTGTAGAAGCAGGATATTTTTTTTCGATTCCTCCATCTATAGTTCGCTCAAGGCAAAAACAAAAACTCGTAAAGCATCTACCCATTTCCTGCCTCCTGGTTGAAACCGATAGTCCGGTACTTGGGCCCTTTCCAAAAAAACGAAATGAACCAGCCAACGCAGTAATATCGGTCGATGCTATAGCAGAAATAAAAAATATAAAAAGAGAGAAAGTAATTGAAACGGTTTTTGAAAACACCTGCCGCCTTTATGGCAATTTGGATATATAGCGTAAACTGTGTATGAAAACGTTCTTAATCTGCCACCGCGGAGCTCTAGGTGATTTTATACTTACATGGCCCGCCATTCACTGTTTACGAAAAATTTTGCCG